>CAVJLN010000117.1:0-5490 GCA_963650485.1 Bacteroidaceae bacterium | reverse complement strand
CGAGAGTTTTTCCTGTTCCCAGGCTACATCTCCATCAATAGAGCGCAGCCTTTGCTGCTCTTACTGAATGGAGTCATTTGCATCACCTCCTTTTTTCCTTTTACCAAATTGGTGTATCCTGCAATGTTCTGACTGCGAAGGCAGTACCATAAGATTGTCAGGACTGTTATTTCTATAGTTGCCATCAATGTGGTGAACTATCTCACCCATTTTGAGAGGTCTACCAAGCATCATCTCTGCAATAACTCTGTGTTCATGTCGTCCGAGAAATTTACGATATGTTTTTCCTTCACCTGAGTTACGCAGCATTTGTCCACTTTTCAGCCTTGACGAGAGAACTCCCCCTTTCTGATTCATGGGATTCTCCGTCTTGTTGTAATGAGATATTCTCATTGCGTTCCAACGGAAAAAGTGCTCTTTGCAACAGAAGTTATGCTCATGCTTTTTGATTGCAAGCTTCATAAACTTCTTTCCGCATAGGTCGCAGACTGTAGTTATCATTTGCATAAGCATCACCTCCTTCTTCGAGAACACCAAATATCGTCATTGCAAATGCGAAGGCTTCCTTTTGGTGGTCATAAGGAACAGCCTTGATGGGCATCATGAGTTCGATTTCATCCTTCATTGCTCTCACCGCCTTTATCTGCTTCTGTGCAACCAGACTCCTGCTCGCAGATTTCTACACCTACCACTGTCTTTCCGGGCTTAAGCACCATGACCTCAGAGAAGTCACCGAATAAGAATCTTGCTATACGCTTCGGAATAGATCGTCTGCCGACTTTCAAGACATCAGTCGCTTTTACGCTTCTGTCGGCAACATTGATTTTCACTTTGTGTTTCATTTCTTCCTCCATTCACATAGAAATTCAGGAGAAGAGAGGATTGCTCCTCGGCTCCCACTACAAGCCGAGAAAGTCAATCCCCTCTTGGCTTTAAAGTGGTTATTTCACCCTATGTTTCTGTTTAGGTTTCTCAACGCAATAGTGCTTGCAAGCTTTGGTGAGAATCTTGTTCCATCGATTGTGCATAGCCTGTTTAGTTATCTTTTTGCCTGTCTCTTGTTCTTCCTCACGGCGTATTTCCTCAAGGAACTTATCTTCACCAAAGTGGGCGAATATAAGGTTCTGTTGGGGTTCTGGTAGAGTAAAGATCCACTCTCTAAGTTCTTGGCGTCTAATTTCTTCTGGAGATTTTTCTTTATATTCAGGAAATGCCTGCTCAAAGACATCTGCATTAAAATCGGGAATACAATCAATCGGATTATCCCTGAATTCGTCGTCGCCGTTGGCATTCTCTGAGAAGCACTTATCCATCTTGTTCTGAAAGTCAAAGTCTGCATTCTCCGTCTCATATCTGTTACCGAGATCCTCGTCGTGGTCTTCACGATCCAGCAAGATAAAGATTTCTCTGTTCTCTTCCGAAAAAGGAATTTTAATCTCTCTTATCTCATAAGAACCATCCGCGTTTAGAGTTCGATACCTGTAAACATAATTGAATTCTGAATCCAGGTAATTGTTGCGATCAGGATTACACCTGCTTTGCCTTTTGAAAGGCGCATCATTGTTTCGTTGCATCTTTGCGTCCTTTTCCGTCCTGCAAAGAGACGGTGGACACAAAGAAAGCCGGGACACGAAGGCACACCGGCTATATCACCCTGCTTGGAGGCATGACGAAGTAGACGATGGTCAACGGTTTTTTCATAAACAGACTGTAGTGGTGTCTGTCTACTGGTTTTCCGTATATCCACCGCCGGCTTAGCTCGAGCACTTCGCAGAGCGGAGTTACATAATTTCCTTGGTAAAGCAGATACCCACCTTACCAACCTTGACAGGTGATAACTTCGGTTAAAGGCCGAGACTACCTGTGCTATGATTAATATAGGTGGGCATCAAAAATAATAGAAGATAGCAAAATTACACATTACTTTTATAATTTAGTAATGGTTTAACTATAGTTTTATTAATGTGTTTTATGCTAATATCTTCCAAAACATATAAGAATGCATTATGATTTTTTAGAAAAAAAATAAATCCATAATATATGCCATGACTTTAGGTTAGGAAAGGAGCCGTCGATGACTCAAATAAAAGAAGGATTTCTTGATAATTTTTTATTTAAATTTGACTCACATAGCTGTAACTTTGCAGAGGACATAGAACATATTGCCCCTGGTAAAAAGCCAATCACACGCTTCAAGATACAAGCGGAACAACAATGTCCTATCACATTCGCATATGCAGCTAAGGATGGACTTGTTCGTATTGCTCCAAATGGTGCAATTGAAGAAAGAAACATCCTTGGAATACTAATTTCTCTTACAAAAAAATCGACAAAAGAATTATCAAAGTTCTTAAAGGACAACGGCTTTCTTTTTCCGGTTTCTACTGATTCTTACGAGGAAATAGATAAAGAGACCTTGAATGCATTAATTGACAGGCTTCGCATGACAGTAGAATTAATGACAGCAGTCAGCGAAATTCGTAAGAATTATCCGCAAATCTGCAATCTAGCTATTTCTCTCTTATTTGCTGAAAGCATAAATTATAAAACTACAAAGATGGACTCTCCATATTGTAGTTGCCATTACACGTATCTAGACTTGCTGGAAAATGCACCAACGCAAAAATCTTTTAAGCGAGAAAAAGAAGCCTTTAATGGAGAAACATATGAGATATCAGATTCCATATATGGCTCTTACCTTCTTGACATCAACGATTACAACGACATAATTGGTGGATATTCTTCTGTACAAGATTGGCCCCAAAGAATATATCAGAATCTAGCTTCAATGTTTGTGAATTATGAAGCTAACGATATGACAAAGAAGATATCGGACTTCCTGTTTCATTATCTTTATGATATGCACGGAGACAGCAGCTCTGGATTCTCAGAAGAAATGAAAGTTGCCCTGTTGGATATTGCCAGATACATAATCGGAGAAGAAATCAACGCAAATCTAACTGGTATCCATCCTATTTATAATACCCAAACAATGGCACCATCGTGGAAAGTTGATTCACTTCTTTGTGCCGCTTATTTTTCAATTTTCTATTTAAAGCCGGAACTTGAACTATATCGCCAATGCGAAAACCCACGTTGCAGATGTTACTTCTTAGTAAAAACCACTTCTACAAAAAAGAAGTTCTGCTGCCAGGAGTGTTGCAATAGAGTTACGCAAGATCGTCACCGCAAGAAACAAAGAGAAAAGCTAGAAAATATAAGCATTTAAGCACATTATTGATTCAGATTCTCCTTAGTGGTCGAAATATCGTCTCTTCCTAGAACAGCTTCAATGCAATCTGCTAAGGCCACCTTGCGTTTTATTGGATTTCCGTAGTAATGGTACATGAGATACCTGGTATCCATCACAATGCCCTGGATTCTCTCATAATACTTCTTATTGTTTCTCCAGTCACCCACGGCTTCACCAATGTTACCGACAACCGAGCTCAGCTCAAAAAAATTATTCTCTTTGTTGTACGGCATAATAAAAGCATTGAACAATCTATTTGTGTCTATATTTTTGTATGTTTCCAGATACTCGCCGTAGGTGATTTGCTTATTAATAGAAGAACCATTCGGCAAATGATCTGGTCGGCCGGTTACTCCATATTTATAACACTTTGCATCAAGAATGTAGTATTTATCGTTATAAATCATAATAGTGTCCGGCATCAAAGGACGTTTCTCTTTGTATCTACCATAATCAAGTAACCACCTAGAGCGAGGGAAATACTTATCTTTATCCTTTTCTCCAAATGCTCTATCAATAAGTTTCTCCCAAACTCTGTCAAAATCATCTGTACCAAAATAGAACTGCCTATCAGAAGTCTCGTCATCCAGGCTCTTAAGCATATCAAGCATAGAGCGAAACAGACTTTTCTTTTTGTCATCATTCGTTACATTAAGACTTTTCTGGACTATCCCTATTGATCTCTTGATATCTGGATGAGGTCCCGGTTCTTCCGGCATATATGGGACATACAGCCATCCCAATCGCTTAAATGCCTCATACACACAAAACCTATTAATTTGTGTTATTTCCTTTGTATCATTCTGCCTTGATGCACGTACTTCATATTGTGTAAAGATAAGAGAATTTACTCCATCAATGGTTTGTACAAGTGGCATATGTCTTTTTGCTGTTCTAGGCCAGTTCTTTTTTCCCGATAATGCAGTTTCATATGTAGGCTCTTTTTCTACATAATAAGTTCCACCAATTGAAAAGTAATATTCAATAACACCCTTAAATGCGTTTATTGGGAAATTCACCGATTGAGGTGCTTCAAACTTATTCACTGCAAGCAACCGATCATCTTCAGTCGTAAATTCAGATAAAACTTGGATTAAATGCTTTATATCTGTTCTGATTGCAGCATCATCCTCTGGCAGTTCATACCCAATAGGAAAATAGACCATAATATCTTGAGAGTCCGCTTTAATCCCAACAAATCTATCACCATCCTCATTGGTGTTTATGTGGCAATGTTTCTTTATGTCGTATTCCAGTAAAGAATTTAATGCTGCACCTACATCCATTTATACACACCACCATTAATCTTCGATTGTTTCTGTAAGAGATGACATAACATCATCCTTAAAGATTTTAAATCTATCTGCTTCTTTGGCATACATAAAGGTGTGAATAACATCCTCAAGGCTCTGGTATGTAGGAATATCAAATATTATTTCACGATTGAATTTGAAAGCATCATCCCACAAATACTTAATAACCATTTCAGGGAATCGCCTATTTTGCTTCATTGCATCACGGATTGTTGCTATTTTTTCAGTCTCTTGATTTGAAAGATTTCCCTTGCTCTCTTTTTTTCTAAGACTGTCATATTCATTTAAGTCGCCCATCCTATCATCGTATTTGAGATCGCTTGGATGTACAAAATAAGCACCTATACGCTTATCTTCCGAAGATGTCATCCTTGCATTATTTCCAACAATAATTTTATTGACTACAAGACAGAATTTTTTCCATGAAACTGACGTATCAAGAATTTCTGCATCAGCAAGCGCACTATCGACGTTATCAAAATTGTTTTCTATTAGACGCATATCCCACCTACGTTGAAATGCTGTGTCTAATGTAAATACATTCTGATCGGATGTGTTCATTGTCCCAATTATGGAAAGGTTTGAGGGAATACGAACTTTTTTTGTTCTTTGCTCCTTACCATACATAGCTTCTGCAATATCTGTGTTAGTAATACCATATATACTTGTTCCAATTGGGAAGCCATCATCCACATAAGCATCAATTTCTAGCTTACGATCAAGTAGCTGAAAAACCTCTCCAAATATAGCAGGAGCATTACCACGATTGATTTCTTCAATGATGAGGATATACTCTTTATCTGGATTTCTATACGATTCACGAAGAATATTTGTAAAAGGACCGGGTGTAAATTTATATGTTACAGCACCATTGTCTAAAACATCCGGAAGAATTTGTCCAACGAAGTCTGAATATGTATAATC
>CAVJLN010000116.1:0-5862 GCA_963650485.1 Bacteroidaceae bacterium | reverse complement strand
ATTTGCCGCAGTCCTCTTGCGCAGAGTGTTATGACTTTTTTAGTAAAGGAACGGAAGTTATCTGACCGGTTTCAGATCGAGTCTGCGGCGACGAGCCGCGAGGAGATCGGGAACTCGCCGCATCCGGGAACGGTACGAAAGCTCCGGGAGGAAGGAATTCCGTTAATTCCGCACAGAGCGGTTCAGATGACACGCGCGGATTATGAAGCATATGACTATCTGATTGGAATGGATGACTGGAATATCCGCAATATGGAACGGATCGCCGGAGGGGATCCGGAGCACAAGATTCATAAGCTTCTGGAGTTTGCAGGGAAAACAAGGGACATTGCGGATCCCTGGTATACCGGCAACTTTGATGCGACGTATGAGGATGTGATGGAAGGCTGCTTAGGACTATTAAGTAAATTTACGGATCTTTCGTACGCCGATCATACACAGCACGGTCTGGACAAGCTGGCTTACGAGCAGCCCCCACAGATAGCCGTAGATCCCGTATACAGGAATCAGGAAGAAGACGAAGCATAACCGCACAAGCAGGCTTAACATGCTAAAGAGAAAGGTCTCGAGTGTTTTGCCAAGCCCGTTCAGGATGCTGTTTAAGGTGCTTGCGATATACATAAGCGGACACAGGAAGCTTAAGATCAGAATAAATTCACCGGCAAGTTCATTCTGATAGAGCAGATTTCCAAGAAATCTGGAACTGAAGAAAAAGAACGCGGTGAAGCAGATTCCGAGAAGGAAGCCGTAGCGGATGGAGCTTTGGACAGCTTTGGTGATTTTACTACGATTACCAACGGCATCGGCTTCAGAAACCATGGGCAGCAGCAGGACGCAGATGGAGTTGGTGATGGCACCGGGAAAAAGAATTAGTGGCAATGCCATACCGGTCAGAACTCCGTAAACACTCAGTGCCTGACTGGTTGTGCAGCCGTATTTTAGAAGCTGTTGTGGAATGAAAATAGCTTCAATGCTTTGCAGGAAGTTGATAATGACCCGGTTTAAAGTAAGCGGAATCGCGAGGGAGAGCAGCTCCTTAGAAGAAGACCGGAGTTGTGTACTCTTAAAGCAAAGCAGTGAGGACATGCGGATGGGCAGCAACTTATCAAAATGCACCTTTACGGCGATGAGGGAGACGGTCATGGACGCGGCCTCCCCAATTACCAGTCCGACAACAGCGAAGCTGATCGTAGGTTGCATGCCCAGTTTTTGAAAATAAGCATAAATGAGATATACACTTCCGACCCGAATAACCTGTTCCATCAGCTGGCAGACAGACGGAATGGAGGTTTTTTTAATTCCATAGAAGTAGCCATTGATGCAGGAATGAACGGCGGCCATGGGGATCGAGAGCGAAATGATACGCAAAAGCGGTGCAGTCCGTCCCTCCTTCAGAAAATAAATTGCAATTTCATCCGAATAGAGATAGATGAAGATGGTACATAGAACCGAAAGCACCATTGCAATCAGAAAGCCGGTAATGAGGTGCAAAAGAGAGGCACGGTAGTTTTCGTTCAGTTCTTCCCCGGCAACATATTTGGAAATGGCGGTCTGAATGCCGGATACCGTGAGGGAAAAGGAGAGTGCGAGGACAGGAGCAATCAGCTGATAGATGCCCATGCCTTCGGCTCCGAATACACGGGATAAGAAGATCCGGTAAAAGAATCCGATGAACCGGCTTAAGAAACCGGTCAGGGTCAAAATTGCAGTTCCCATGACAAGCGGATGGGTTAAAATTTCCTTTTTATGGGAGGACAGCATAGGCACTCCTGAAATCGTATGTTCATAAATAGATATGTGATCCGTGCTTGTAAAATACCCTCTTTTATGATAAATGTAAATAAATAGAGGGAAAATAATTCCGGGGCATTTGAACTGGATGGTGTTCAATAGAGGATGATCCGCTCCTATGGATTATGGATAGATGGAGAAAATAAGAATGAAACTGATAACCCCAAAAGATGGAAGCAATGTAACAATTGGGATCACCGGATGGCTGGATATTTGGACCGCGCTGAACCAGAAAATCCAGATTGAGAAGCGATGAAATTATACCGGATCCATATACTTAAGATGGAGGACCCCTTGCAGAATCAAAGACTCCTTGGGCTGGTTTCTCCGGAACGAAGGGGAAAGGTCATTCGGTACCGTATGCCTGATGACCGTAAGAGAAGTCTTGGCGCAGGGATCATTCTGAGAAGAATCTTACAGGAAAACGGACTTACAGAAAATGACCTGCGGTATTCGGGAAACGAGAAGCCGATTGCAGATCATGTATTTTTCAATGTGTCCCACGCAGGAGATTATGTGGTCGGAGTTTCCTCTGATTGTGAGGTGGGATGCGATATTGAAAAGATCCGGAAGGCACCGATGAAAATTGCACAGCGGCATTTTGGGGTAATGGAAGCTGCGTATATCAAGACAGCTCCTGACAGGGACAAGGCGTTTTTTACTCTCTGGACATTAAAGGAAAGTTATATGAAGATGACCGGGAAGGGAATGAGCCTGCCGCTTGATTCCTTTGAAATTGTCCGGACAACAGAGGGATTTGCACTTGGAAAATCTTCCGAAAAGCCATGTTTTTTTAAAACCATGGAATTTGACGGATATATGTTCTCCGTAAGCAATGAAGAGGACTTTGTGATAACAGAAAGTGATTTTGAAGATCTTAATATTGAAAAGATGTAACTATTCTGAATAGACGAAAAGATGATATAGTCGAGGGCTCTGTTATTTTTGCTGCCATGCATATGAGAAAATGATCCAGTGGATCATTTTTGAGTAACGATCCGGATAGCTACAAATTAAGTTATGTTAAAAAAGGCAAACCGGCTCATACTATAAAGGTGCATGAAAAGAAATACACAGGAAATGGAAAAGAAGAATTGACAAAAGCGGAAAATAGTGTAAGATAATCATTGTAAAGAATACCTACTAATCACGTAGGTAATAGGGTAAATAAAAGGATTCAGAATAGAGGATCGAAAGGATCAGGAGAGGAAGAAACCTATGATTTATTTAGATAACGCAGCCACAACAAAGTGCGCACCGGAAGCTGTGGAAGCGATGCTTCCATACTTTGGAGAAAAGTATGGCAATGCGAGCAGCATTTATGCGCTTGGGTCAGAATCCAAGAAAGCAGTCAGCAATGCAAGAAGAATCATTGCAGAAAGCCTTCATTGTACGCCGCAGGAAATTTATTTTACCACAGGCGGTTCTGAGGCAGACAACTGGGCATTGATTGCGACAGCAGAAGCAAACGGGAAGAAAGGAAAACATATCATCACGACGGCAATTGAGCATCATGCAATTCTGCATACCTGCGATTATCTTGCTGAGCGTGGTTTTGAAATTACCTATCTTCCGGTAGATGAGGACGGAATTATTTCTCTGGAAGAATTAAAGAAGGCCATCCGTCCGGATACCATTCTGATTTCGGTGATGACAGCCAATAATGAAATCGGATCGATCCAGCCGGTCAAAGAGGTTGGAGAGATTGCGAAGGAACACAACATTCTGTTCCACACGGATGCCGTGCAGGCCTACGGACATATTCCGATAGATGTTGAGGACATGCACATTGACTTTTTAAGCGCAAGCGGACACAAGCTGAACGGACCCAAGGGTGTTGGTTTCCTTTATATCCGTAACACCGTAAAGATCGGTTCCTTTATTCATGGCGGCGCACAGGAGCGGGGAAGAAGAGCAGGTACAGAGAATGTGCCAGGTATTGTCGGACTTGGTGTGGCGGCAGAGCTTGCAATGAAGAATATGGAAGCAAATCAGAAGAAGGAAACAGAGCTTCGGGATTATCTGATTGAACAGATTGAAGCAGACTTTCCGAACAGCAAGTTAAACGGCAGCAGATTAAAACGTCTGCCGAACAATGTGAATTTCAGTTTCCCGTTTATCGAAGGAGAATCCATGCTGATTATGCTGGATATGAAGGGAATCTGTGCATCCAGCGGTTCTGCATGTACTTCAGGATCTCTCGATCCTTCCCATGTACTGCTTGCAATCGGACTGCAGCATGAAATGGCACATGGTTCACTCCGTCTTACGTTGAGTCACGAGAATACGAAGGAAGAGATGGATACGGTGGTTCGTGAGTTAAAGGTGATCGTAGACCGTCTGCAGGCCATGTCTCCTTTGTACGCAGATTTTATAAAGAACAATCCGGATGGAAAATTTAATTGGAGGACCTATCATGTACAGTGAAAAAGTAATGGATCATTTTACGAATCCCAGAAACATGGGTGAAATAGAGAATGCCAGCGGGGTAGGAACCGTCGGCAATGCCAAATGCGGCGATATTATGCGGATTTATCTGGATATTGATGACCATCAGGTTATTCAGGACTGTAAGTTCAAGACCTTCGGATGCGGTGCAGCTGTAGCGACCAGCAGTATGGCAACCGAGATGGTAAAGGGCAAGACGGTTCAGGAAGCCTTACAGGTAACTAACAAGGCCGTTATGGAAGCACTTGACGGATTACCGCCTGTGAAGGTACACTGTTCTTTGCTGGCAGAAGAAGCAGTACATGCTGCTTTATGGGATTATGCGGAGAAGAACGGCATTACCATCGAAGGCCTAAAGAAGCCGAAGAACGATATTCATGAGGATGATCCGGAATAAATAAAGCAGCGTTAAGGATAGAAAGTTGAGATAACGCATGAAAAAGAAAGTCGTAGTCGGGATGTCCGGAGGAGTGGATTCCTCCGTGGCCGCCTGTCTGTTAAAAGAGCAGGGATATGATGTCATCGGAGTAACGATGCAGATCTGGCAGGAGGAACAGCCACAGCAGATTTCCAATCAGGGAGGCTGCTGTGGTTTATCTGCTGTTGATGATGCAAGGAGGGTGGCAGAGGTGCTGGACATTCCTTATTATGTGATGAATTTCCGGCAGGAATTTCAGAAGAAGGTCATTGACTATTTCGTGGAGGAGTATCTGCACGGCAGGACACCGAACCCTTGTATTGCCTGCAACCGCTATGTGAAATGGGAGTCACTCCTCCAACGTTCTTTGGAAATCGGAGCAGATTACATTGCGACCGGACACTATGCTAGGGTCAAAGTTCTTCCCAATGGAAGATATGCGATCTGCAATTCCGCTGCGGCGCGCAAGGATCAGACGTATGCCCTTTATAATCTGACGCAGAGCCAGCTGGCACATACCCTGATGCCGGTTGGAGATTATACGAAAGAAGAGATCCGGAAGATTGCAGAGGAGCATCATCTGCCGGTTGCCCATAAGGCAGACAGTCAGGACATCTGCTTTGTGCCGGATGGGGATTATGGAGCCTTTTTGCAAAGAGAGGCGCCGGATCGGATGCCGGAGCCTGGAAACTTTGTGACAGAGAATGGGGAAATCCTTGGAATCCACAAAGGAATTACACATTACACGGTCGGACAGCGAAAGGGACTTGGTATTGCTATGGGGTATCCGATTTATGTGTCGGAGATCCGGTCGGAAACCAATGAGGTTGTGATTGCGCTTGAGGATGTGTATTCGTCTTCCCTTACCTGTAATCAGTTGAATTTTATGGGGATGGAAGATTTAAAGGAGCCGAGAAGAGCCTTTGCAAAGGTAAGATATTCCCATAAGGGCGAATGGTGTCGGATCGAGCAGACCGGTGAGGATGAAATCCTGTGCACATTTGAAAAGCCGGTTCGTGCTATTGCACCAGGCCAGGCGTGTGTTTTTTATGATGGAGAATATGTGCTCGGCGGCGGGACGATATGTTAACTATTCAGAGCCATGCAAAATTGCTTCCTGTGAATGCCTGCATTCAAGCAGAAAAGCAATTTTATATGGCGAAGTAACCACATGAGCAAAACATAAGCTGTGAAACAGCGGTTTT
>CAVJLN010000115.1:0-5942 GCA_963650485.1 Bacteroidaceae bacterium | reverse complement strand
GGGCTGATCCCGGGAAAAAGATAAGTTCAAAACTGGCAGAAGAAACATACCAAAAAACAAAAGAAGTGTTGGAAGAAATTAACTGGGATTGTTTCCTGATAACAACAATACAGGAGCATTTTTGTTTCACGAATCCTAAGGTGAAAATAATTAGAATAAATACAGTAGATTGTGATAGTAACCATTCATGGACATATTGGCTGTATAAAAATAATTTTGCGCAGCCTGCGGTACACAATGTGGCACAGCTGGGGATATATTTCGGGATAACTTTCGGCTATAAGGAAGTTGGATTGGTAGGAATTGATTTTGATTTTATCAAGAATATATACTGTGATAAGGATTGCAGAGTAGGAGTATACGCAGAACATCAGTATGAAGGAAAGGCCATATCGGCACATCTTGATCGAGAGTCTGTTGGACTGTATAATAATAGTGTAATGGCAAAGTATATCTATCGGACAGCAGAGACAATTGGATGTTTTGGTAAACTGTCAATGTATGCTGAGAGAATGAAATGTAAGATATATAATTATTCTTTGAATAGTTTATTAGATTGTTATGAAAAAAAGATTTTAGATGGGTAGGAAAATATGAATTTTAACAGTAGATTGATTATGGCTGAAATAGGAATGACACATGATGGAAGTCTTGGACAGGCCTTGGAGCTGACAAAGACAGCTGCAGAATGTGGAGTAGATGCTGTGAAGTATCAGCTACATATATCTGAAGCAGAAACGATACGAAATGCACCACAACCACCTTATTTCAAAGCAGAACCACGCTATGAGTTTTTTAAAAGGACTGCGTTTACGAAAGAACAATGGCTGCAGATAAAGAAACAATGTGAAGAATGCGATGTTAAGTTTATTGTTTCCCCGTTTTCCATAGAAGCGGTCAAAATTTTGGAAGAGATAGGGGTAGATGCCATTAAGCTACCATCCGGTGAAATCACGAATATACCTTATCTGGAATATATAGCCCGGACGGGGATTCCTGTCATTATTTCTTCCGGTATGAGTTCATGGGTAGAACTTTGCGATTGCGTGAAGATTTTTAAAGAGAAAAATTGTAACTATGCAATTATGCAGTGTACCTCAGAGTATCCATGCCCTCCGGAAGAAGTTGGATTAAACGTGATTGACCGGATAAAAGAAACCTATCCGGAAATACCTGTAGGATTATCAGACCATTCTGAAGGTGTGTGGGCCGCTATAGCAGCATGGATGAAGGGAGCTACCATCATAGAAAAGCACTTTACTCTTAGTAAAAGGATGTACGGACCAGATGCTAAGATGTCCATGGAACCGGAAGAGATGAAACTTTTATGTGAGTCAATTAAAAATCTGGAAAAGGCTTTACATAATCCAGTCAATAAGGAAAATGCAGATAAGTTCCGTGAAATGAAAAAGATCTTCCAGAAAAGCATTGTGGCAATTTGTGAGATCCCCAAAGGAACAGTCATTACGGAGGATATGATAGGCTATAAAAAACCGGGCATTGGATTGGAAACAAAATATTACAGAGACATTTTAGGGAAAAAGGTTAAAAGAGATTTATCATTTGATGATATTATTTATGAAGGAGATATTGAGTGGTGAAAAAAACAATCTGTGTTTTTATAGGCGGTAGAGCAAATTACAGCAGTATTAAATCCGCATTAATCGCAATCAATGAGCATCCGGGACTGGAGCTTAAGATTATACTGGGGAGCTCCGCACTGATTAAGAAGTATGGTAATCTGGAAAAAATTATGCAAAAGGATGGATTTGAGATTGCAGAGCGGATTCACATGCTGGTGGAAGGGGACGAGCCTGCAGCGATGGTTAAGACTGCAGCACTCGGAATGCTTGGACTTACAGACACTCTTGAACGATTGAAACCGGACTATGTTATTGTAATCGGAGATCGTTATGAGGTCATTGCGCCTACTATTGCGGCGGCGTATATGAATATTCCTGTAGCACATACCATGGGTGGAGAGGTGACTGGTACAATTGATGAAAGTATCCGTCATGCAATTACTAAATTTGCACATATTCATTTCCCGGCAAACAAGGAGAGTGGAGAACGAATTGTTAAGATGGGAGAGGAGAAGGAACGTGTTTTTGTTGTAGGATGCCCACGAATTGATACAGTGAAAAGAATTATTGATGAAGACCCTGGAGTACCAGAGAATATTTTTGAACTATGCAGCGGTGTAGGTCCTACATTTGATTTGAAAGAGCCGTTTCTTTTGATTTCGCAGCATCCGGTGACGACCGAATACAAGGAAGCCGAGCACCAGATTAATGAAACAATTTATGCGGCAATGGAAACCGGGTACCCTATAATTATGCTTTGGCCAAACTCGGATGCGGGTACGGAAGGAATTTCACAGGGAATACGTAAGTTCAGGGAGAAACATCCCAATGTTACGATGCATGCATTTACCAATCTGCCGATCGCTATGTATGTCAGATTGATGAATAACACGGCGTGCTTAATAGGAAATTCCAGCAGTGGTATCAGAGAAGGTGCTTTCCTTGGGACACCCTGTGTAAACGTGGGAACCAGACAGGCAGGAAGAGAACGCGGAAGTAATGTGCTGGATGTATCATGTAATAAGGATGAGATCCGTGAAGCTATTATGAAGCAGATACAGCATGGAAAATATAAGTCCGAACCTATTTATGGAGATGGCTCTGCAGGTAAGAAGATTGCAGATATTTTATATAATACAACGGTGGAAGTGCAAAAAAGAATTACTTATTAGTATACAGGAGACGATCATGGCTAAAGAGATTTTGGCGATTATTCCGGCAAGAGGCGGATCTAAGGGGATTAAAAGAAAAAATTTAGTTCCGATTGAAGGGAAGCCTTTGATCCAATATACCATTGAGGCTGCAGTAGGAAGTAAATATGTTACACGTGTCACGGTTAATTCAGAAGATGCGGAAATTATAGACTATGCATCTAAGCAGGGAGTGGAAGTGGTTGTACGGCCTGATGAGCTTGCACAGGATACAACGCCGATGAAAGATGTGATTCTTCATGAGTTGCAATATTTAAGGGAAAAGGAAGAGTATGTTCCGGATATTATAGTTTTACTTCAACCCACATCTCCTCTGCGGACGGCGGAACACATTGATGAAGCCATGCAAAAACTATTGTTAAGTGATGCAGATGCGTTGGTCAGCGTAGAAGAGGAGCCACATCTGCATTCGCCTTATTCCGTTATGCAAATTAATGAACAGGGATATTTGGGATTTTTCTTAAAAGAGGGAGAAAAATTTACCTCAAGACAGCAAAAACCAAAGTTTTATGCCAGAAACGGTGCTGCAATTTATGCAGTAGAAACTGATGTGTACTTAAGGACAGGAAGCCTGTATGGCACTAAGTGTATAGCATATGAGATGCAGCCGGAGGATTCTGTAGATATAGATGAGCCCATGGACTTGTATCTTGTGCGGAGCATGATGCAGTATAAACGGGAAAAAAGTGCTTTGAGGAGTAAGGATTCATAAATGAAGTATATTAGAATTTTAAAGGATATCAGTAAGAAAATATCTTATATGTTGGACAAGTCCCAAAAAAGATGGGCAGTCGTCGTTTTGGTATGCATTTTTATTGGAGCAATGGTAGAAACCCTTGGAGTTTCAGTGATTGTTCCACTTGTACAGGCAATGCTGTCTCCGGAAGTGATACGTAGAGCATTGGAGACGAGTGTTTTACACATTTCAACGGAAAATATAACGAATAATGAATTGATTCTACTTTTGAGTATTGGTGTTGTTATTATTTATGTTATCAAAAATATTTATCTTATTTTTTTATCTTATATCCGTTCCTGGTATTCCTGTAAAATACAAAAAGAGACTGCAGTTAAAATGATGAATTCTTATATGAAAAGGGGATATCCGTATTTCCTGAATACTAATGTCAGTAAATTGCTTAGAGGTGTTGGCGGAGATGTCTCGGGTCTTTATGGTGTGATTTCCCAGATTTTTAAAATTATTACAGAGGGATTAACGGCTTTTTGTATTTGCATTTTTATTATGATAACAGATTATAAAATGGCACTGGCAATTGCAGCAATAGGTATTGTATGCATTATGGTGATTATTAATCTGTTTAAGAATAAAATGTCGAAATACGGAAAAATATATAGGAAATATATTGGCATAACCAATCAGAGCAGTATTCAGGCATTTGAAGGAATTAAAGAGATCCTGGTTATGCGCAGAGAACAGTTTTTTACTAATCAGTTTAGAAATTCCTATGAAGTTATGCAAAAGGCGAATGTAATTCAGTCCGTTGCCAGTGAAAGTCCGGCATATATGATAGAAGCAGCCTGTGTTACAGGAATGATTGTGATTATATGTATAAGGATGATGGGAAGTTCTGATTTGAATGCATTGATTCCACAGTTGGCGGCATTTGCGGTCGCTGCATTCCGAATTTTACCCTCGCTTGGTCGTATTTCCAGCGCAGTGAATGGGCTGATTTATAGTATTCCTTCTATGAATGCATGTTATGAAAATGTGTCTGCTGCGAATCAATACGAAGAGTCAACGGATCTAAGAAAAGTTGGTGTTAATGATGAAAATAAATTGGAATTTAATGAAAAAGTAGAGATTAGAAATGTGAGTTGGAAATATTCAGAGACTGGTCCGGATATTTTGAAAGACATAAGCTTTGATATTATTAAAGGAACATCGGTGGCCTTTATCGGACAGTCAGGAGCAGGAAAGACTACTTTGGCAGATGTAATCCTTGGATTATTGAAACCCTATGAGGGAGATGTTACGGTTGGCGGGAAAAGTATTTTTACTTCACCTAAATCGTGGGCAGGAATTGTGGGATTTGTGCCTCAATCTGTATATCTGACGGATGATACGATTAGAAAGAATGTGGCGTTTGGTGTAGAAGAGGAAGATATCGATGATAACAAGGTATGGAGAGCCTTGGAACAGGCACAGCTTGCAGAATTTGTGAAAGGGCTTCCGGACGGACTTGATAATATAGTAGGGGATCGAGGGATCAAGATTTCCGGTGGTCAGAGACAAAGAATTGCAATTGCAAGAGCGTTATATGAGGAACCGGAAATTCTGGTATTGGATGAAGCAACATCTGCACTTGATACAGAAACGGAAAGTGCGGTAATGGAAGCGATTGATTTCTTGCATGGAAAGAAGACACTGATTATCATTGCACACAGACTTACAACAATACAAAATTGTGACACGGTATATGAGGTGAAGAATGGCAGTATTAGCGCGGTTAGAAAGAAAAATGAATAGCTATATATCGGAATGGGAGCGTTTGTGGTTGAACTACGTTGTAATATTTGCAGTATTTGTGGAAGGAATGGCGCTTATTTCGGGAGTTCTTTCTCAAAGACCTGTTTATGAATCATTTCTATTTACCATATATCAGGTTGCGGCAATACTAATTCCGGGACTTGCTTATGTAGAACTGCTGAAGGTTAAATTTTGTACAACAGGAATAGCAAGAATATTCCTTGCGTACGTAGTCGGATACGGAAGCAATATTGTGATTTATTATATTCTGTATTGGTTGGGGAACAATCAAAGCAATGCAATTGTATGGTATATAGTTTTGGGATCACAATTTTGCGTGAGTATATTTATTTTGATTAAAAGAAAAATAAAGTATCTGGAGTCTGGGAAAAATTTCTTAATGGCATCCATATTTATCATAAGTTTTTTTGTTGTAGAATTGTTTACATATTGTGGAAATAACATGATGCCTCCCTATACTGATGGTTCTCACGTTGCAAAGGATTTGTGGTATTGGCTTGGAAATACGGTTGCATTGAAACAGGATTATCCACCGGTAAATTTCAGAACATTGGAAGAAGGATATGCGTATCATTTTTTTTCCAGTATACAGATTGCAGTGTCAAGTCTTACGACGCAAGTGGATGTGATTACATATAG
>CAVJLN010000114.1:0-5982 GCA_963650485.1 Bacteroidaceae bacterium | reverse complement strand
AAATGAACATGCAGTTATATCAATTTGAAAAAATTTATTTGGAGATGGAGAGGGAATTTGGGAAGATCAGAAAAGGCGAAGAAGAAACATATGCCATGCTGCTGTTACCAATGGAGGGAAATGTATTAAAAATACACCGTGAATTTCCGAAATCAAACAGCCGTAGATTAAGGGAGGCTATTGCTCTGGCATTATTTGATGTAAAAGGGAATTACAGTGGTGAAAAATATGATACAGGCAACTTTAGAAGTGAAGAAAATGAAAGGCTTGAAAAGGCATTGCTTATGGCGTTTGATCCTTATACGAATAAAGAGATAATGGAACTGTTAAAGGAACAATTCCAGGTGGACATGCTGTCACTGGAACAAGTGAAAGAATACTATAAATTTCCGGTAATGTGTCTGTTAAGGATAAAGGAATCCATTGACACATGGGAAAAACAATCAGGCTCAGATGGCTACTTTGATTTTATTGAGGGATATATGGGAAGAGAGATAACAGGAAATGAGATGAACTTTAGCATTATGAGTCTAGGAGTACTTGCTATGTAATAATTTTTAAACGAGCCAAACGGCCATGCTCGCATGGGCATTTGGCGAATGCCGCGATAATTTGAAAAACATTAAACAAAGTAGCAGGCTCAGGATGTATGTATCTTTTTTGAAAATGGGATGAAAAAAGGTGCTTTATTCGGTACAGCAGGAACTCTTACTGTTATCGGCTTAATAGTTGGAGTAAAAAAGATTTATTCAATGAAAAAAGCTCATAAAGAAAAAGGCGAGAAAATTCTTAGTGGATTACAGCAGGGAATAGCGAATGAATCAACTGACAGCATTGAATAATAGTTTCCCAATTCGCCGGACTATAGCGATCCGGCGGTGGGATTAGCATTTTTCCGTGGACGCCCACGCGGACGTTTCGGTTTCAGGTTTTCCGGCTCCTGGGGCTTCGGCTTTCGGCCACGTTTTTTTGCTCCGGCTTCGGTGCCGGTTTGGATAAGCCAAGCGCTTCCAACTCTTCAAAAACAGTCTGAAGAGTATGAACCCAACAGCCATCATCTGTCGCTGGGTCAGCCGGTGCATCGGTACGTCTCCATGCAGAAGACAGGTCGTCCATCAGTTCTGCATAAGACATGTTGTCCAACAGACCTGCCGCTTCCGTTTTTTTAGAATCCGGCATGTAGCTACTGTCGACAGGAAGTTAATGAACTCGCTTCCTATCACTGAGAAATCTCCTTGCACATCCGTGTGATCGAGGCATTCATCGCTTTTGTACCTGTTGAATACAAGCTCAAGCAGCCATCGGTCTTCGTAACACTGGTACGCTGTCTTAGGAGGTATTTTAAACAGTTGAAATAAAGTCCCGCTTAAACCGGATGGCGGTAATGCCTTCATAGCGTTTGAACATTTTGCAGAAATAGCTGGCCGTGCAGAAGCCGGTTTTTTCGGCAATTTCTTCAATCGTCATGGAGGTACTGGTGAGGAGCTCTTTGGCAACCTGAATGCGCCGTTTGGCAGCATATTCCATCGGGCGCGTGTGGAGCAGAGTGCGGAAAAGCAGACACAGGTGCTGCTTGCTGACTCCGCAATAATCGCATAATTCTTCCATAGTGATGGAAGACTGGTAATGATTGTTAATATAATCAATGGCCTTGACTAAGGCCGGATGATAGGTACTGCCGGATTCTCTCTGGGCGATGGAGAGGTTGAACTCCACAAGGAAGTTGTATAACAGTCCGGAGGCTCGGTAATTGCCACGCAGACTGTCTGAGCGCAGTGCATCATGCATGGAACGGAACCAGTATTCCAGCCGCGTGGTTTCCTGTAGATGAAAAATGCCCGGTTCCTGCATAGACAGGTTTCCGAGTAACTGCGGCAGGGCCTCCCCGGCGGGCACAATCCAGTGGATGTTCCACATGTCTTCATTCGGATAATATTCATGCGGGAAATTGGCCGGAAGAAAGAGCGCCGTATTTGCCGGAATCAGATATTTCTTATCTTCATAAAGTAAGGTACCACTGCCCTTTGTACAGAACAGAATCTGATGGCAGGGGTATCCGTTCTTACGGATCACGTGATCCTGACATTGCTGTAATCCCATATTAATTAAATAAACAGGAAGGTCTTTTTCGGAACCGATAATCGGGTAGTCGCAGAAAATCATAGGAGATACCTCGTTTTTTAAAATTAAAATGTGCCATGGTTTCAATAGGCGTAGATTGCTCTGATATACCCAATAATTTTTATCAGTGAGGGTATAAGGATGATTAATGTGCAATCATACCCACTATTTTCTACTAGGCTGGGTATAGAAATTATTATTGCTCAATCATACCCATTATCTTTTATCGGCGTGGGCATAGAGGTCATTATCTCTTGACTGTACCCATCATCTTTCATTGACTGGTGGTTTTTGAATGGTTTTGTGTATTGTACCCAATGTAAATAGAGTACTCATGAAATAAAACAAAAATAAAGCAAGTCATATTCATATCGTTACATTTCTATAATATGATTTCATGACTTTTGTGTCAATTAATACTATAATAGCAAATAACCCAACCATCCACAGTATTGAGAGGAGAACAACAATGAGAATCGATGAGATTGCGGCGCTCGGAAGCCCGAAGAGTAAGATGATCTGTCACGAAAATCCGGAAATGTTACATGTGAATACCTTAGCACGGCATTCCTATTTTATTCCGTTTGCGAAGGATCAGGATCCCTTTGCCCAAAGAGAGGAATCAAAAAGCTTTGAATTATTGAATGGAGACTGGAACTTCCGGTATTTTGACAGCATTCTGGATCTGGAGGATGATTTCCTTTCAGTGAAAAGTGAGAAGACCATTCCCGTACCGTCCAACTGGCAGTTATATGGTTATGACAAGCCGCAGTATACGAATGTGGCCTATCCGATTGTGTTTGATCCGCCGTTTGTTCCGGATGATGACCCGGTCGGCATCTACAGCAGAGATTATTCTTATGTGAAAGATGGCAAAGACCGTATTCTGGTATTGGAAGGTGTGGACAGCTGCTTCTATTTATATATCAATGATGCGTTTGTGGGATATTCACAGGTATCTCATGCGATTTCCGAGTTTGATATTACCGGGTTCCTTAAGGAGGGGGAGAATAAAATAACGGTCGCTGTCCTGAAATGGTGTGACGGCACTTATCTGGAAGATCAGGACAAGATCCGACTTTCCGGTATTTTCCGTGATGTATATGTTTTAAGCCGTCCGAAGGAAAGACTGGAGGATTATCAGGTAAAAACCATCCTGTCAAAGAAGGGAGAACCGGCGCAGCTTACGCTAACGGTAAAGGGCTGTGATGTGCAGGCGGTGCTTTCCGATCCGGAAGGAAAAGAGGTCTGTCGGTTTGAGGCAAAGAATGGAGAACGTGTTGCCGTGCCGGTTGCAGATCCCGCATTATGGTCCGCAGAGGATCCGAAGCTGTATACCCTCACCCTGACAGCAGGAGAAGAAGTCATTGGAGATAAAGTAGGCTTCCGCAAGATTGCTGTTGAAAACGGTGTGGTAAAGATCAATGATGTACCGGTGAAATTCCGTGGTGTGAACCGTCATGACAGCTATCCCGAAACCGGTTATGTCAGTTCGGTTGCGCAGATGGAGAAGGATCTCGTGCTGATGAAGCGACATAACATCAATGCGGTAAGAACCTCCCATTATCCGAATTCGCCGCTGTTTTACCGGCTGTGTGACCAGTATGGTCTGTATGTCATTGATGAAAACGATATGGAATCCCATGGCTGCGTGGAGGTGTATAATGATCTGACCGGTTATGGAAGCAACGGTTATCGGGGCATTGCCCTGTTGGCATCCGATGATCGGTTTAAGAAGGCCATTCTGGATCGAATCGAGGCACTGGTAACGAGAGATTATAACCGTCCCTGTGTTGTAATGTGGTCACTGGGAAACGAAAGCGGCTATGGAACCAATATGCGGGCAGCCGCAGAACTGGTGAAAAAGCTGGATGATACGCGGCTTGTACACTATGAAAGTACATTGAAGCTGGATGAAACCTCCGATGATATTCTGGATCTGATATCCGAAATGTATACCTCTACAGAGGATATGAAGAAATATCTGGAAAAGGAAGAAGAGAAGCGACCGTTTATCCTCTGTGAATACTGTCATGCGATGGGAAACGGCCCCGGCGATCTGGAAGACTATCATCAGACATTCCATTCAAGTGAACGGTTCTGTGGTGGTTTCATCTGGGAATGGAGTGATCATTCCGTGATTCTGGGCGAAACACCCGATGGCAGGAAGAAGTACGGCTACGGTGGTGACTGGGGAGAAAAGCATAACGATGGCAATTTCTGTATGGATGCACTGACCTATCCGGACAGGACAGCGCATACAGGACTTCTGGAAACCAAGCAGGTTTATCGTCCGATCCGCGTGGAAAAGGGCATAAAGACCGGTGAGATTATTCTTCACAATCTGTTGGAGCATGTGGATCCGGGAACATATCTGGAAGGAATTTATGAGATCTCCTATGATGGAGCTGTTGTTTCAGGACCTGTCTTTACCTTCCATATGGAGCCGCTTGGCAGCACTGCGATTGAGGTTCCTGAGGTAAAGGATTTTGAGGAAGAGGAAGCCTATATCCGTTTTATTTTCCGGACAACGAAAGATCTTTCTTATTGTAAAAAGGGATATGAGGTCTGCTTCGATCAGTTGGCGATCAGCGAACCGGAAGCTGCGGATCTGACAGAAGATAAAGAAGCCGATCAATCAGCAGCTAAGAAGGTATTAGCAGAGAAGACATTAGCAGAAAAAGTAGCAAAAGATCATGCAGCAACAAATAATATGGTAACGGAGAAAGTAGTAAAAGATGATACACGGACAGCGCAGAAGAGAAGACTTGCCGAAACCACAAAGGAACTATCCGGAAAGGCAGAACAGGAGCCGAAGGTTACAACAGAGCCGTTTACGGTTACGATAGATTTTGGCAGTGTCTCCTATCGGTTCAATAAGAGAATTTCCGCGCTCGATTCCATCAGCTGTGAAGGCAGGGAAATTCTGGAAAAGCCGGTAGAATTCAATTTCTTCCGCGCACCGGTAGATAATGATGTCATGAGGCAGGACTGGTATCGTGCGCACTTAAATGATAGTATTGCAAAGGGGTATGGCATGAAGGCAGAGCAGGAAGGAGATGAGGTGATTCTCACACAGCGTCAGTCCTTTGGCTGGAGCATTTATCAGCCGATTGCCTATATGGATGTGAAGTATGTCTTTGCAAAAGAGGGAGTGGACATTCATTGTGAAGTAGAAACCGGAAACAAGGTGTCGTTCCTTCCGAGATTCGGACTCCGGATGTTTGTATCAAAGGCATTTGAGAACGTAGCATATTATGGATATGGCCCTTATGAAAGCTATATTGACAAGCATCAGGCAAGTTATATGGGGAACTTCGAAGCGAAGGTCAGTGAAATGCATGAGGACTATATCCGTCCACAGGAAAATTCTTCCCATTATAATTGTAAGCATATGAGCATTTCCGATGGTGATGTGAAGCTTACCTTTACACATCCGGACGGCTTTTCCTTTAATGCTTCCAAGTATACACAGGAAGAGCTTGCTGCGAAAAAGCACAACTTCGAGCTGGAAGAGTGTGGACAGCATGTACTCTGTATAGATTATAGGATGGCAGGTGTCGGATCCAATGCTTGCGGACCACAGCTTGCCGAGAGATACCGGCTGCCACTGCCGAAGTTTGAAGCCGACTTCCATATGGCACTTGAGAAGCTGTAAAGTGTTCGGATGAGATAGGGCTGTTCAGATATACAGGAATTGAGATATAAGCAATATTCAGATATCAAAAAATCAGTTGTCGGAGATGAACTTTTCTTCCCGGCAACTGATTCCTTATACTTATGCAGCTTCTGAAGTAACTCCATTCGCAAAACATAAGCTGTGAAACAGCGGTTTTGCGAATGGAGTTCTGAATAGTTACG
>CAVJLN010000113.1:0-5986 GCA_963650485.1 Bacteroidaceae bacterium | reverse complement strand
CCGTATCTGTGCTAGATAAATTTACGTTAGTGACTACGGTTGTGTTAGCCAGCACGCTTCTTTTAATCACTGAAAAACTCATAATCATCGTATACTCCATATAGCTCTCTACTCTTGTTGCTCTTATCATCGGCAGCAGTTTCCTCGTATCCTTTATCACCGTGTACCTCCGGGTGGCAGTAAGGCTTCCGCCAATACTTCTGTGAGCCATGATGCTCACTGCGATGATCGCCACCATGCTCACTGTCATGATGATATGAACGGCCAGAATTATCCCGGCGGCTACGGTAATCGTATTCTCCATGCCCATCGTCGTTCATATCATTCACACTGCTCAGTTCAATCAATCCATCTGCGACAAGTACCTGCTCCATAGCCGGAAGTCCTCTGCCGTGAATACTCTGAACAGAGCGAACACCACTGTTCATATCACTTGCAATGTCCTCCCACTGCAGTCCATCGATATAACGCTTGGTCAGAACCATTTCCTGCCTTACGTCACCGAGCTTACTGATTTCATCTGAAATCTCAGCAAGAAGCCTTGCAAGCTTCTGCCCCTCCATAGTGATTTCAACCCCGATATCTGCGATGTCCATATTTACGTTACTGCGGTATGACTGTCTTTTCGTCAAAAGCTCGATACGCTGCTTGCAATTCTTAATCTGGTTCAGATAGTCCCTTGTTTCAGGATAGCGGACATAACGCTTAACCACCTGTCTCTGATAATCCTCGTCTGTAGCAAAACGACCAAGAAAACCAAATCCCTCACTGTTTGTGGTAGTCTCTCCCTTCACGTCACCCACAGAACTTTCAGCTGCATCCTGCGGAATCAGGTCGCCATTGTTCTTGCCATTCTCACCATGCTCACCATAACCACCATGCTCATTGTTCTTCTCACCATGCTCACCGTGCTCATTGTTCTTGTAAAATCCAAACATTCCTTTAATCCTCCATCTATATATTTTTATCTACCTTGTTACAGCTCACTATTAATCATGCGACCCATGCGCCGGACCACTTCCCTTAGACTCTTTCTGTTCATCCTGTCAGCATCAAGCAGTTCATCCAAGGCCTCTGCTTCTAGTTTCAAATCCACTAGCACAGCACGGTTATGGTCCTGAATCTTTTCCAGTGTCTTTTCTGCCTCAGCCCTTTCAAGCGCATCATATTCTCGTTCTCCATCTACAGAAGCCTTCCAGTCCTCGATATACCGACGAGCTTCATACCCCATGTATTTTTCAATTTCCTCCAGAATATCCTCCATCTCGAATGGTATTATCAGCTCTTCATCGTTCAATTTAATTGAGTGCGGCATCTTCATTTCCTCCTTTGGCTTCTACTTCTCTTTGCTTCTGCTTCTCTTTGCTTCTCGCTTTTCAGCAGTTCTTCTTCAATCCTCACAGAGGCTTCCAGCACCTTCTCGGCATAGTCGGATGTAATTGATGCATCCTGGTAGCAACGGCTATACGCACCGCTCACGCCATAATGGTATGCAGTCAGAACGGCTTCCTCTGTGCTAAACTCCTCTGACAGTTCCGCTAGGTATCTTATGCCAACCCCGATATTCACATATGGATTGTATAGAGCCTTTTCTGTCATATCCGGCATTTTATCCTGCTGCCATTTGTAGTTGACCTGCATATAGCCGATGTCATTTGTATCGCTTAAAGCATCGTATTGGTATCCGCTTTCAATCTCCATGAGAGCCAGGACAAGCGAATATCTGATGCCGCTCTGCTTACAAAGGCTGTATGTGTACACCTGCACAACGTCTGGCAGATAGCCGCCAGTTCTTTTAAACTCATCAGGAATGGTGTATCTCCACCATCCTTTCAGATTCTCTTCCGACCAATCTGCTGACACCTGGTTAAAAGGATAAAACAAACCATCGATATCTGGTGTGTCATGAAGCGTAGCTATAGGCTCGGATATAGCTGTAGGCTCGTATGCTTCGGCAGCTGTGTTATCAGCAGCTTCTTCTTGGGATTCCACAACTGATGTGCTTGCCATTGAACTGCCCACCATCGTACTTTCCGTTACTATGTTTTCCGTCTTTTCCACGACCCCGCTTTGAAATTTTCCTAAAAGAAAAATGACTGCAATTACCACCCCAATAAGGATTGTGATTGCCGCCATTCTGTGTAAGAGCATTCTTTTTCTTGCCTGCTTGCGCCTTGCATGGTTTCTTGCCTGCTGCCTGTCCATCTTGTCCTTGCATTCTTTTTCCATCCGTCATTCTTCTCCCTCCAAAGAAATCATAAAAATAAACTCTCCTATTAACGCTTGTAGGCTCTAAGTGCCGCCAGTATCAGCTCTAGATTTTTAATCGGAACAGCGTTAAAAGTGACCGTCTCCCTACCCCTTTTATTTGCCTCTCGTAAAATGGAACCGAGGTCTTTAATCAGCATCTTTCTAAGCTCTGCTTCCAGCTTTCGCTTCTTGCTCCGCTCTTCTCGCATGATATTACCGATTGCTGCATCCGCAGTAGGATCTGCATAATATCTGCGTGGTGCTACATTATTCTCCATAGCCTTCTTCTCCTTTCTCGTCAGCTCTAGCTGTTCCTGAGCTATCATCCATATCATCGCTATCATCCAGCCTATAAAACCCAGCCAGTACCGATGGATCCTCGATTTCCAGTGTGTCTCCGAAATCAGCCATATCTTTGTGTTCAGCTGGAAGCTGCGCCATTTCAAGCTCCGGCACCTTAGCTCCGATGCCCTCTGGAAACGGCTCACCAGGAGTCCAGTTGATAATCGCATCGATGCACGGCTTTATCTGAGTGAATCTATCAATGCAGAGCACCGGAAATCCAAGTTTCATGAGCTGGTATCGTCTTTTCCTCTGCAAAGGTCTTAGCTGCTTACCTGGTGCTTTCAGCTCCACAAACACAGTCTTTGCAGGGAAAAATAAAACGAGTCTGTCCGGCAGTCCATTTGCCGTCTGACTCGTCAGTTTGTAAGCTACGCCACCCGCC
Source organism: Bacteroidaceae bacterium (assembly GCA_963650485.1). GTDB lineage: Bacteria > Bacillota > Clostridia > Lachnospirales > Lachnospiraceae > Suilimivivens. Next base: position 3,009 of record CAVJLN010000113.1, on the reverse strand, counting down.
TTGCGGACAGCTTTTACAAATTCATTTTCTACAACATATTCTCTCATCAGCAGCCTCCTTAGTACCGTGCTCTACGGTGGCTCTGATAGCCGCTATGACTCTGATGACCACGGTGGTTCTGATGGCCATAATGACCGCTACGACCTTGCTGCTCCCAATAAATGCACCATTGAGGCTTTCCATCGCGAGAAATAGCATCCTCCCTGCGCATCTCTTCCTTAGCTCTAATTGCTGCCTTATCCCGTTCAAACTCATCGATATACAAAGGACAAGCCTCGCCGCCATGAAGGGCACAATTGCCACAGCACTGATCGTCAACATACATCTCATCGTCTCTGCGGTATCCATCTCGGTAATCACTATGCCACCCAGAATAGTTACCAATACCCATGTGGTCTTTACTCATCAGTTCCACCTCCCGCAAGAAGTGGTGTATTTATTGTATATATTGTTTTCATCGTGTTTTTCCTCCAACTATCTCGAAATAAAATAGGCCCTCGGATTAAACCGACAGCTCCCTAGTTTTATACATTCATTTTGCATATTTATACATCGCTGATATTTGCTGGTTTTATAACCAATCTCGTCAGCTACATCTTACGCATTTAGTTCTTTCCACTGAGCTTCTGGCATTGTAGCTACCTGCCAACCGATGCCCTCCAAAGAAGTCGCCCGGTCGTAGGACTCTACATCCTGGCTTGCTCTTGTGATGGCATTGGAAAGACCGTACATACTGAGGTCGCCACCCTGGATAAGATAATTCAGGATATTGTCCTGCTCCGGCTGATTAAGCCCGTAAGCCTTACCTGTAAGTTCAATGACATCCTGCACCCTACCCGTGATTTTTACCTGCGTAGACTCTCTGAGTTTATCCACCACAGTATCGAATCTAGTCTCTTCAATAGCTGCCATTGTGATATCCCGAAGCTTTAGCATAAAAGCCCTGTCTTCAGCAATCAGAGCTTCATCTGAGTACAATGCATATCCGTCGTCCACAGCTTTTGCAGCTCTACCTACGTGTGTACGACGTTCTCCAAGGTCATTTACAACCATTCCGTTCGTGCAGACAAGGCGGTATAACAACGGCTGAACAGACACAGCACCTAAACCTACCTCAGAGTTTGAAATAATCACGCCACCCTGCACGGTATCGCCCGGAACAACATCGGCCTCCAGACGCTTATTGACGATTTTCAGATACATCCTATTCTCTGTGACCTCACAGGACATCACCTGCATGTCAGCTTGCCCTGCAAACAGAGGAAGGACCGCTGAGGCAATCTCCATGTTATCAATGCGGCGGTAACGGTCAGACAATAATGCTCTCGCCATTCTCCCATCGCCGTAATCCATGGAACGAATCATATAAGACTGTGTCTTATCCGAAAACCACGCATTCACATTCTGTGCCAAAAGCTCCGGCTTAAGCTTTCTCATCTGATCATAATACTTAGCCGGGATACCTAAAGCTGAACCAATCTGACGATGAAAAAGGTCTGTGGTCGAGAATGTATCAATGCTATCCGCACCAATTCTATTCATGCCACCAATCTCAAACGTTCTGCCATCAGCCGCCATATGCATAGACTGTGCCGGTACAATAAAGTCCTTCTTCATTTCATTCTGATGCTGCAGCTCTGCAAGCACCTCTGGTAATGTTCTACCTTGTTTCATGTGTTTTGTCCTCCTTCTACAACTCCTGTGGCCTCTGCCACACACTGACTCTGTATTTCTTGCTGCCCTTCCTGCTCTTGCGACCCTTGCTGCCCTCCCTGCTTTTTTAACATCTTCTGGATACTGGCTCTATTCCGATTTTTAATTGCCTGTTTTTCTTGCTCTCTGGCGATAACTTTGCACCGAGCAATAAGCTTCTCACTATCGATATCTGTAAGTTGCTCGTACCACTCAGAACAGAAGAATTCCGTCAGCTCCACCTTTTCCAACAGAAGATTACGTCTTTGAACAATTTTGATATTTTTATTCCACAGCTTTCTGGTAACTCTCACATAATCTTTCGCTGCCTGCTTCACAATAGCTGCTGCCAAATAATCATATGGTGTTTCGCTGGATGACCTGTTACCATCTGTACAAACAGACTCTACATAATACTCTTTCATGATTACACATTTTCACCTGCTTCCTTTGTCATCTTCGTATCATTGCTCAGCTTGGAAGCATCAGTCAGTTCCAAAGCACTGCTCAAATCCAAAGCATCGGTCAGTTCCAAAGGACCACTCAGCTCCTCCAGCTGCTTCTGATAATCAGCATCTGCAAATGCCTCAAAATCAGCACTGCCTTCAATGCTCTCGTTCATAACTTCATCATCCATCGCTCCGAGAGCCGATAACTGTTTTCCGTATTTATTGATTAGGTCGTAACGGTGTGTTTTGAGCAGCTGTCTAAATGCAGCCTTATTCTCTGCATCAGCCTGCTCTCGGTTCTTATAAAAAGCACAGCCCTGACCTTTGCACACTCCGCTGTCATTCAAAGCTGTGCACTTTCCATTGATATTCCCGAAGCAGTCTGTGTGTGCAGTGCAAACCGGGCACTTATTGAGGTCTACCAGTTCTCCGATGCGGTCTCTTACAATATCCTTTTCTTCTGAGATAGTTACCTTTGTGAGCTTTGCAGTGTTTGCAGTTGTGCTAGTGGTTACATTCTTCTTTCCCATTGTGTCGTCCTCCTTAAAAATCTAATAGCGTCTTGTAGTATCTTGAAAAGGAACCTCAAAAAAGTCCTTCTACTTATTAGGTTTTTGAAGCCCTATTTTTTTGGTATTCATTCAAAAAAAGTTCAAAAAAATCACATTTTATGCCTTCCAATTTGAATAACAGGGGGTTCATACGTCACTTAATCCTTGAAGTAATAAAATCCACGGTAACCAGCTGAGTTCAAACAGATTCCATCCGCCCAGACTGGGTTCTGATTCATAATCTGACACACATCATCAACCTTGTACTTTCCGGCAGGAACCTCCAGGATTACCTCATCGTGTACATGCCCTACGAT
>CAVJLN010000112.1:0-6191 GCA_963650485.1 Bacteroidaceae bacterium | reverse complement strand
GATGACCGGTATACCCTGCAGGTTTCTTTCCGATAGAAACGAAGAGATTCCAATAAAAACGTCTGCATTTTGCATTTTTCCTTGGAAGCTCCCATTTATTCGATATAAAAGCCATAGGAGATATCCTGCTCTCCACTGATATGGTAAGCCTCCTCTACATCTGCTCCCCAACTGTTGATCCCTCCGACACCGCGAACAGCTCCCAGAACGGATAACACGGTTCTGCGTGCCGGAGGCAACTCTTCGTGATGGGTTGCATTTTCCAGTTCCTGTGCTGTATAAGGCAGGCAGGAAAATGCGAAATACGCACCTTCCTCCGCAGCTATTTTCAGCCGACTGTCCTGTTCTGCATGATGGGTATTGTCAAGGGAAGTCTTTCTGTTGATCTCCAACCACTTCGTCTGCATATGTACGCCACAGTCCTGCGGCACCATATATTTCGTCACCGGAAGCCCTTTTTCTTCATAGATGCCATAAATGCCACCCGCCATCCGATCCGGATAGGTCTCTCCTGAGAGCCCTTCATAGCGGTAACTCTCTGCCATGGTCGGCATTATGAGACGCATCCCGAATACCGGAAGCTCCGGAAGTCCTGCTTTTCCATGATAGTTCATCCGGACATGGATCCTTCCGTCCTGTTTCACAAGATAACGTATTGTCACCTCTGTCACAGGTATGGTCGGTGTCTCATAAGTATAGATGATCTCAAAGCTGTCGCAGGTTTCCTTGCCTGTATACCGATTGTTCGCCGGCGCCAGCGGAATTGCGATCTCATTCTCATCCATAGACGCCTGCACTTGGCTGCATCTTACGAATCGATCTGCCGCAGACCAGATCGCACTGCGGAATGCGAATCCGCTCCCCCTATCATTATCTGTGACTGCACGCCAGAGAGCAGGGCGCGGTGCCCGGTACAGCCACTCTTTTCCATCTCTGTATAAGGACTCCATGCCTCCTGCCGCCACAGAAAAAATATAAGAAAAATCCTGTCCCTGTACGCCGATTGTCACATCACCGATTACGATCTTGAGCGCCATAGTAATATCTTACCTCCTGCATTGCCGGTTTCTCACTGCGATCTGCGAACAGGATACCATTTCCGGAAAATTCATAATCACTCGGTCTGTCATCAAAATCACCTCCGTAGCGGAGAACTTTCCGACCTGTGATCTCATCCTCAACCCACAGTGCCTGATCGATATAATCCCAGATAAATCCCCCCTGATAACTTTCATATTTCGCCAGCAGGTCCATATAGGAGTTCATTCCGCCCAGCGAATTTCCCATATCATGCATATATTCACATAACAGATATGGCTTCTTCGGATGATCCTCCATGTAATCCGTGATCTCCTGCGGGTATGCATACATCCTGCTTTCCACGTCGGAGATCTGATCCTCATATGCCCGGTTCACAGAAACCCCTTCATAATGCACCAGACGCATGTCATCTTTTTCTTTTAAGAAATGCTGCATGTCAACCAGAACTTCTCCCGCATAAGATTCGTTTCCAAGAGACCAAAACAAAATCGACGGATGGTTCTTATAGCATTCAAAATTCGTTCCGGCACGGTCAAGTACTGCTTCCTTCCACTGCGCCGCAGCCCCCGGTATATTCCAGGAAGGCTCCACTGCCCCCATTTTCTGCCAGGAGCCATGACTCTCCAGATTTGTCTCCGCCATCATATAAATGCCCGCTTCATCACAAAGACCATACCACTCCTTCCGATCCGGATAATGGCAGGTTCTGACTGCATTGATATGATTGCGTTTGAAACAGTCGATGTCCCATTTCATATCCTCTAAGGTGATGCATCTTCCGGAAGCTGCATTCCATTCATGTCGGTTGACACCGCACAGGATCAGCCGCTCCCCGTTGATCTTCATAACGTTCTGCTCCAGGCCAAATGCACGGAAACCGATCTTGTACGGCACCGTCTCCGCCACTTTTCCCTCACTGTCTGTCAGGGTGATCGCCAACTGATACAGATATGGATCTTCATGACTCCATGATGTCACCTTTTCCATCAGCTTTTCCCGGATATGCACGGTCTGCTCTGTCTGCATTTGCATGCATTGCTTTTTTTCCAGTAACAGCTTTCCAGTGGCATCAGACAGACGGATCGTTATCTTCCCCGGGTGTCCGATACCTTCTGCTGCGGATATTCTTACCGCCAGATCCAGGGTGCCTTCCTCCGTCTGCACGAAATAATAAGGCTTCGCCCAGAGATCTTCCACATGCCATTCCGGTTTCGCACACAGTTCCACACTGCGGAAGATCCCAAAAAAGCGGAAGAAATCCTGATCTTCCAAAAATGCCGCCGTACTACGCTTATGTACCTCCACTGCGAGCAGATTATCTTCTTCCCTTATATAGGGCGTCAGATCGAATTCCGACGGCGTGAAGCTGTCCTCTGCATATCCCACAAAATGACCGTTCAGCCAGACATACATCGCCTGTTCCACGCCTTCAAAGCAAATGACTACCCGCTTTTGGCGCAATCCTTCTGCCAGATCAAATCTCTTCCGATAAGAACCTACCGGATTATACTCTGCCTCACTGAAACTGCCGCCGGCATCCTGTCCCAAGGTTCCGGCCGGACGGCGGAATATTTTCCCTTCCCACGGATACATGGTATTGATATAGTGGATCCTGTCATAACCGGCCAATTCGATATGTCCCGGCACACGGATCTCATCAAATGCGACCACCTCTGCATCCTCCCGATAAAAGTTTACCGGGCGGCTCTTCGCATTAATCGAATAGGCAAACTCCCACATTCCGTCCAGGGACTGTACCAGCGAGCTTTTCCCCTCTTCTGCCTCTTTGAAGTCCGCATATACCGAATGATCACTATGAGCAGGCAACTGTCCGATCCGGAATACCTGCGGATCATCCAACCATCTGATATCTGCCTCCATTTCCGTCTCCTCCTCGTCTTTATTCCTTTACCGCTCCTGCTGCAATGCCTGCCAGAATGTATTTCTGGAAGAAAATATATGTCATTACGGTAGGTATCATGACCACAATGATACCGGCTGCAAGTGTCTGCCAGGATCCCTGCTGCGCATTTGCATAGTCCATCAGGAATGTGGTGATAGTGCGAAGTTTATTTTTCGGCATATACAAGTAAGGGATATACATATCATTGATGATATTGATCGCTTTTATAATACATACCGTTGCGGTAGCCGGCGCCAATAAGGGGAAGATGATTTTGTAAAACAACTGATAATAAGAGCATCCATCCAAAAGTGCTGCTTCATCCAAAGATACCGACAGCCCGGAAATAAACTGTCTGTAGATGTATAACTGCATCAGGTCAGACGCAATATAGATCACGATCGGTGCTCCCAGTGTATTATATAAATGTAAGCTGTTAATGATCCGGAATCTTGAGATCTCTGTTACGAAAGACGGGATCAACATTCCCATGAAGAACAGTGCCACTACGATTTTTTTCCCGCGAAACTCGAAACGTTCAATAATAAACGCTGTGACGGTTCCGATCATGACATTGCAGATCAGCGATATTACCAGAATGATGATCGTGTTCTTGAATCCGATCAACAGATTTTTATTCGACAATACTTTCACATAGTTTTCAAGGGTAAAGTCGCTTCCTATCGGCGGGATCAAAGGAGAAGACACGTTCATGGCCCCTTTGGTCCTCAGGGAAGCAAACAGTGTCAAAAGGATTGGTGCCAGTACGATCATGACCATGCCGATACATATGATCTGTTTTACCAACTGTTGAGATACTCTCTTTATCATATTTTCACTCGTCCTTTCTATTTGTAATCCTTCAAGATCAGCCCATGAATGATCTTATTCTGGACTACATAGATCACTACGATCATCAACATGATAGCCACAGCCATTGTAGCCGCAAGTCCAAAGTTCGAGAAGGTAAATGCCGTCTTGATCGTATATAAGGTAAAGGTGGAAGATGCATAACCGGGACCTCCCGCTGTCATAACGAAGGGAATATCAAATACCTGCAATGCACCACGGATGTTATCGAACAATATAAAATCAACCATCAGCATGATCGCCGGTATCTGTATATATTTAAAGATCTGTACGGTGCCTGCTCCATCAATCTTACCGGCTTCTATAATGTCTGTCGGAATAGACTGCAATGCTGCCATAAACAGGATGACATGGTATCCGCTGAACCTCCAGACAGATACGGATGACAATACATAATTTACGATCTTTTCATCTGACAACCAGTTCCGGATCAGACTCTCCAGGTTCAAAGAGGTCAGAATCCCGTTAAATGCACCGTTGATCGGGGAAAAGAAATAGGAAAATGCGTACGAGATCGCTACGCCGTTAATGATATAGGGTAAAAAGACCATCGTTTTATAGAATTTTGCAGCACGTAATCTGCTGGTGAGCAATACGGCAAATGCAAGCTCTATGGGGATCATACATAAGTGAACGACAAAATATACTGCATTGTTTCGCAGGGAAAGCCACAGGTCTTTGTTCTGCAGCATGGAGATATAGTTATCAAATCCGATGAAACTGCAATTCGATGAAAATCCATCCCAGTCGGTAAAACTCATACGAAACAGATCGATTGCCGGAAATACCACAAATGCAACCAATAAAGTAACCGGTACCAGCAAGGATATGAAAATAAACTGTCTGCACTTCTTATTTAATTTATTCATTGATATCCCTCTCTATATGATTTTCGGGAGCCGCTTCGCAGCTCCCGATCCATCAGGTTTTGTATATCATTCTGTCATTTCTTACTGAATACCCAGTTTGGTCCTTGCGTCTTTCCATTTCTGGTTTAACTCGTTCATCCTGTCATCGAGATTAAATCCGCTGGTCAGCATCTCTGCTCCGAGTTTCTTATAGTCGAAGGTTGTCTCGTTCTGAATGGCTGTGAAGTCATCGCCACCACCATCATACATCACGATCTGTTTGTCAGGGCACTGCTCATCAGCCTCTGCAAGGATCGGATCCTTCTCTTTCGGGAAGTTCTTCATAGAAGAGGAAGAAGAGATGTATGCCAGATATTCCGGATACCAGTCTTCTGAGTAGAACCACTCGACAAACGCTTTTGCTGCCTCCGGATTCTTGGAATGTGTAGTAACGCCCATGAAAGAATCACCTTGTACGACTACGTTGTAAGGATCGGATGTTGTATCTCTGGTAGGAAGATAAAATGCGCCCAGTTCGGAGGTGTCTTCTGCCTGGTTCTGAATATTCTGTAACCCCCAGTCGCCTAATGCGATGATGGCTGCCTGCTTGGAAGAGAACAGTGCGGTTGCCTGATCATTACCGATCCCAAGCGGATCTTTGCCCATAACGCCTGATGTAAATAAGTCATAGATCTTGCTGTATGCCTTATAAATGTCTGTTCCTTCTGCAAACGGTTCATCCTGTGTTGCCATTGTGTTCCAGTTCTGACCGTTACCGGACTCTAATGCCGGCATGAATTCCATGTAAGGGTAATCCGGCCATTCGTCTTTGAATCCACATGCGATCGCCATGAAGTTATCATTGTCTTTTCCGTAATGATCCTGTAATGTCTTTGCTGCTTCCTCGAACTCACCCCATGTCGTGGGAATTTCTACACCGGCTTCCTTAAACATGTCTTTCCAGTAGTAAACATATTCATAACCGCTTGTCATAGGAATACCGAGGATCTTTCCGTCTACTTCATAACCGGCTGCAAGTTCATTATTCTTCGCCGCTTCTGTATCAGACAGATCTAACAGATAATCTTTGAATCTGGATAATGTAAATGTCTTATTAAACATAACATCCGGAAGCTGATTTGCGGATGCTCTCATCTTCATTGCGTTCCAGTATTCGGAATCATCTTTGATCTTTTCTATTTCAATATCGATATCCGGATATTTCTCCTGAAATTTTCCTACCATATCGTTTGATTCGATAAAATCATTCAGGTTGTTATCCCATATCGTAAAAGTAATGGTTCCACTTAAGCTTTCATCAGAAACTGTCACACTTTTTTCTGCACCGTTCTCGGTAGCTGCTGCATCGCCATTGCTTTCTGCTGTGCTTCCGCATCCGGCAAATATTCCTATCCCCATCATACATGCAAGCATTGTTGCTATCGCCCGTTTTTTCATAGCTCCCTGACCTCCTTATAAGAAATTTTTGGTTTCTGTTTACGAGCCTAAGTATATCCAACGTCCCCTTC
>CAVJLN010000111.1:0-6366 GCA_963650485.1 Bacteroidaceae bacterium | reverse complement strand
TGATATATGCGATGTTCTCAAATAGCTCTAGGGAAAACATATCAAGCGTTGACTTGCCCTCGTCATTTGTTCCTACAGCCTTTTCAAGTGCTGCCAAATCCTTATAAATATCTCTCTGAAACTTGATGCGATAGATTCTTGGAATCGCTGCAGATGCACGAAAAACCACATCTTTACCATCAATGCTGATTGTCTTTGTTAATGCCATAATGTCCTCACTTTCTCTTCTGACCTGAAGTCTTAAGCTATAAAGCTATAAAAGAAATGGAGCACCTTATCGATGCCCCACCTGTCCTATTGTCTCACTGTCTGGATTCTCACAGTTTTCACAATTCTTATTGCTAAAGGCTCATCCTTAGCTGTTCACAGGAACGTAAACCGTCTTATACCAGTTTTCATAAGCCGTAGCCGTTGTGGTATCGGAAGTACGAGCCTTTACAAGGCCGTCCTGCAGCGGGCTTGCCGTGATGGAAAGAGTCTCGGTCTTAACCTCAATCTCATCCTCTTTGGTGGCAGACTCGATGGTCGGACGGGAAGCCGTGCAGTTATAGAGCACATGACGGATCTTATTCACATCACCATCAAACTCAAAGAGCAATGCGAACTTCTCTGTTGCAATAGAAGCATCCTCCACCAGCACCTTGTTCTTATCCAGGGACTCCTTCAGGATATCCGTGCGGAAGGACTCCGGCACAAGTGCAAGCTCAAGATCGCCCTCATAGCCCTGATTATTACTAATCGTGTAGTACGCATAGCCATCTGCATAAAAGATGGAAGGCTCGCCATTTGGATCCAGGGACAGGGATACCGCACCGGGCATCGCAACCGGAGATCCAAAGGTGTATGAGCCATCATCCGCAACGGTAAGCTTTGCGTAATGCACATTTCGAATGTTGAATTTTACCTTATTCTTCGTAGACATTTTTCTCCTCCTTAATTTCTGACAGCCTATTACTCATAGACAGGACGCACCGTCATATCCGATGTGATATTCGTGATATCCTGATTCCACCCCTTAAAGGTCTTACCCTCGATTACCTCAGGTGTCGGAGCAAGGCTTGTAGCATCCCCGCCAACCTCTACTTCAACGGTCTTTAACACATCATCCCCTGCATTATTTAGGAACCGTACCGTATAGGTGATGGTCTCGCCTGGGATATAAACCTTATTGAACCAGTTGTTGTAATACGGAGTCTCCGTATTATCGGATGTCTTTGCCTTCACATAGCCGCCCTGCAGTGGACTTGCTGTAATGGAAAGGGTCTCAGTCTTCACCTCAATCTCATCCTCTTTTGTGGCGGATTCCAGGGTCGGACGAGAAGCTGTACAGTTATAGAGCACATGGCGGATTCTCTTTGCATCTCCATCGAATTCAAAAAGAAGTGCGAACTTCTCTGTATCTGCCAGTGCACTCTCAATCAGCACGTTGTTGTCATCCATGGTTTCCTTCAGGATATCCTTACGGAATGACTCTGGCACAAGGGCAAGTTCCAAATCCCCCTCATAGCCCTGGTTATTGGAAATCGTATAATAGGCATATCCGTCTGCATAAAACACAGCAGGCTCACCATTTGGATCAAGAGACAGAGATACTGCACCGGGCATTGGAACCGGCGTATCAAACTCATAGGAATCGTCCTCATTGATGGTAAGCTTGGCATAATAGACATTACGGATATTGAACTTTACTTTGTTCTTAGGCGTTGTTGCTGCCACGATTTACACCTCACTTTCAAAAGCATACAGGACCTCATAGAGTTTTTCGGATTCAATCCAGACCTCTGTCTTGTCATAAAAAATGGAGGCAGCATCAAAAAGCTCCTCCAGCTTCTGCTCCACCGATGGGTCCTTATAATCGGTGTACAGTTCAATGTGTACCTGGTTTATCTTGTAATACACCTTTCCATCAGCTCCAAAGTTAGAGGAGCCGGGAGAAAGAAAACAGATAAACGGCGGCTTGGGGCTTTCCCCTTCCGCAAAGTGGTCATAGGCATATGGAATGCCGCTGGCCTTTAATAGTTCTATGATTTTCTCCATATTTCTTCCATATCCCCTTCACTTTCCAAGAGCAGATTCGATGTCTTTGATAAGCTGCTCCTCGCCCTTCTCTTCTGCCGGTGCAATATGCGGAATCGCTTTGACTCTTCCACCGCCACGCTTCGCATGACCATTCTCTAAGAGGTGTGCCAGCATATATCTTGTTGGCGAATACACAGTAACCTGCAACTCTGTAGAGGTTTCCTTCGTATTCTTGGTTTTCCAGCTCTTTGCATACTTTCCGGTACGACTTGGAGCCGTTGCACTGATCTCAGTCTTTACAGTATTACCGGCTTTCTTGACAGCAGTCTTCATATCATCGGTAGCAAGGTCAGCGTATTCCTGCAAGCCTTCCATAATGACATCTGCCATCTGGTCTATCGATACTGTCTGATTACTCATTCTGCCTCACCTCCAAAGTACACCGAATCTTTACGGTCTTATGATCAAAGTTCATGAAATCCACAGCCTTGATGTTGTAGACCTGATTCCTATGAATCACACGGTAATGAATCGCATCTAAGGACGCAACCTTCTTACAATAGCGAATGGCAAAGGTCACGCTTCGGTTTTCATAGGTTACTTCCTCGCTGCTTTCATCCACGTTATAAGTAGAAGGGCTGGAATGACAGGAGAAGTAATCCGTCCATGAAGTCTTATGATTTCCGATGGCATCTACTGTCACCTCATTTTTCTGGATCAGAATCATCTCATCCATCTTTCCGATTTTCACGGGACACCCCTCCTTCTCATAAATTCAAAGTTTCCCTTATGGAAAACAAAATGGACCGAAGCGTCAGAGTAAGTTCCTTATGGTCTGCTTCTTCTCGGTGTTCATAGAGGTAAGCTAAGGAGTACAAAATCGCCACACGCATCAAAGAGCGGATGTGAAGAATCTCTTCCATCGTGTAAAACTCTGATTCCTCATTCTCGTTTAATACATCAGCCCACTGCTTTGCACCAAGCCTTGCCACATCCACACAAAGCTCTGTCGCAGAAGAAATGAGGGCACCGATTAAAGTATCCTCATCCGTGTAATCTACACGCAGATAGCTTTTGGCATCATCCAAAGTCACAAGATCCATAATCAGTCCCCCTCCTTTCCATTAGTCCTTAAGGATTCCTGCACTGCGAAGTCGGGCAAGCAGATAGGTATTGATAAATGCATTCACACCTGCCACATCGGTAGCTGCACAATCTTCCAGATTATCTACGGCAAGGATGCCGCCAAGTGCTTCCTTTGTTGCAGCAGGAAGTACATAGCCACTGCCACCGCCAGGAAGATTCACAACCTTTGCATCATCGGTAAATTCCAGGGTACCGCCGATGACTGTCTTTTCACCGCCCTGCTCGGTGTAATTCTTAGTATTGTAAGCCATACTTTTTCCTCCAAATCAAATTTATGTTGCTTAGATGATAAATCTGAAAATTAACGAAAATCAGCGAATGCCTTTCTCATGTTCTCCTAAAAGAATCGAGCTTTCATGGGCAGTCCGAAAACCTCCAAGGGCACATTTTCTCAGCTGATTATCAGAAGCACCTCGTGCTTAAGGCTCTTACTTCTGCTTCAGAACCTTTACAGCCTCCGGCAGGATAAGCTTACCATCCACACGCTCAGAGCCACGGAAGCCAACCTGACCGTTGACAGCAAACAGCTCATCCAGACGACGGAAGGAACGGCCCTGACGGTCCGCAATCCAGTAATAATTGAAATCACCGAATGCGATGGTCTTATTGCCAGCACCGATAGCAGGCATGTAGCGGGATACCTTTACCGGACGACCAAGGATGGTGTCAGGAGCACCTGCCACAAGACCAGGCTGCCACAGATACTGACCGTTGCCGTCCTTCAGCTTACGAAGATACTGAACGGTAGTGTCATTGAGGAGCCATACTGCCTTGCCACGGTAAGGAACGGAAAGGCTGTGGAAGAGATCGATAATCTCATCAGCAGTGATTGCAGTAGCACCTGCGGCGGTAACACCGACCTCTGCGGTATTCAGCACACCGGTAGGCTTGCTGGTGCCGTTGCCGTTGATGAATGCCTCTTCCTCGGCATTACCGATACGACGGGCAAACTCAGATGCAAGGTAAGACTGGATGTCAAACACAGAGTCGTTCAGCAGCTCCTCAGAAACCTTAATCATGGTACCCAGCTTATAGGCACCAATGGTTACCTGGCTGAATGCATCATCAGATTCCTGATATGCACCTTCCTCATCCACCCAGGATGCAGAGCCGTGAGATGCCACAACCGGAATCTTACGATCACCGGAAGTAGTCTGAATCACATGGGCAAGGCCACGGAAGATGTTGTTCTCCTGCAGGCCATCCACAAGAGTACGCTCAAACTCATCCGGCACAAGGTAGCCACCCTCGGAATCAGTACCGATGACAAGGGAGTTGAGAAGCACACGGTCCGGAGTCTTGGTGCGCATTGCGTTCCAGAAATTCTTCTTGTACTCGTCAGAAGCACGACCGGTCTTACGATCCATGATGGCGCTCTCAGGCTTCTCGGTAATCGGAGTGTTTACAGGAGCAGAAAGCTCACGCTCCATAGCATCCGCACGCTCCTGACGCTCGATCTCGTGACCGAGGTCCACGATTTCTGCCTCCATCTTCTCATAAGTAGCAGTGTCTTCCGCAGAGAGAATGCCCTTCTCATTGCGGTGGGTATCAAGGAAGTTCTTAGCAGCTTCCCAGGTCTTTGCACGCTCAGCACGCAGTTCATTAATCTTATTCATTGCCATAATCTTTTCCTCCATAGAAAATATAAAATTATTGAATTATAGAATTATCACTTCAAGAGATTGAGTCTCTTAAAAAGATCACTCACAGGTGTCCCGGCTTTCTCCGGAACAGTTACATTAGCAGATTCATCTGCCTTTGGAGCGGTCTGCTCCGCTTCCTGTGCTACATCTTCCTCTGCTTCCTCGGACTTAGGATTATCCTTAGTTCCTTCTGCATTTGCAGGAGATGTATCCACAGGTGTTTCTGCTTTGGAATTCTCCTTTGCAGGTTCCTTCTCTTCTACAGCTTCATCTACCTCGTCCTTCACAGGCTTCATGAGCTTATTAAGAAGAGAAATCTCTGCCGCCTTGCCAGAAAAAGCAAATGCAGCAATGTCCACTGTGCTTCGCTTCTCATCTTCCAGGATGTCGTCAGCAAACCCCAGCTCGATTGCCTTATTCGCATTCATCCAGGTCTCTGAATCCATCAGATGTGCAAGCTTTGCACGGCTCATGCCGGTCTTAATCTCATAGGCATTGATAATGCTTTCCTTGACCTCGTCCAGCATAGAGATGGCCTTCTGCATATCGGTATAATCACCGAATGCCATGGTCATTGGATTATGGATCATAAGTAGCGAAGTCGGTGCCATAAGCACCTTAGTGCCTGCCATCGCAATCACGGATGCAGCAGATGCCGCAATACCATCGATCTTGATTGTCACATCGTTCTTGTAATCCATAAGCATGGAATAAATCTGGCTTGCAGCAATGCAGTCACCTCCGGGGCTATTAAGCCAGATGGTCACAGGACCTTTGCCTGCGAAGAGTTCATCACGGAACATCTGCGGTGTGACATCATCGCCAAACCAGCTATCTTCCGCAATTGTGCCGTACAGCTCAAGAACGCGTTCGGCTTCCTCTTCGGCCTGCCCGGTTTCCGGTGCCAGATTCGTCCACTTCCAGAACTTCTTGTCCTTCATCGGTCGTTTCCTCCTTCTCCGATTCCTTAGAATCTAATTCCTTAGAATCTTGTTTTTCTGTATTATCATTTCTGGTATAGGCATTGCTTGTTTTCACCTGCGAAAGCGGTAGCATGTTGCCGTTTACCAGATAAAGATTGCCACCAAGGTCAGCCGGGATACGGTCGAGATTCTCTAGCTCTCTGATATCATTTGCTGACATCCAGCCGTTCTGCCTTGCTGTTGCGTAACCTTGCATTCTGCTGGCATAATCCCCTCGAAGCAGCCCATCCACATTGAATTTGAAGAAGTATTTCTTCTTTTCTTCCTCAGATAGAAGTGCTCTTGAAAGAGCCTGCTCCCATCGGCACACCCATGGGTCGAGGGTATATTTCACAAACTCAAGAGACTGCTGTTCAATGTTCGAGAAGCTCGATTTTTCCAGGTCGCCTACCATGTGAGGCGGCACCCTAAAGATTCTTGCTATCTCATCAATCTGGAACTTTCTTGTTTCCAGAAACTGCGCCTCATTTGGGTTGATGGAAATCGGTGTGTATTTCATTCCCTCCTCAAGAACTGCCACACGATGGGAATTGGAACTGCCACCGAATGCTGCATTCCAGCTGTCTCTAACCTTT
>CAVJLN010000110.1:1906-6433 GCA_963650485.1 Bacteroidaceae bacterium | reverse complement strand
GTATTATAGTCCTCCTGCCACTCCACCGGCATATCATAAATATTCATATGAGTCCGCTCTGCACGAAGCAAAAACTCAATCGTATAAAACCATCCGTTATCATCACTGCACTCCTTCACCAGCTGCTCAGCTGCATCTTTTCGAAGAAAGGTAAATCCACACACAGCATCCGTTGCTTTCATGTGAAAGAACGTTTTCAACAGAAAAACAAGCCCCATGGACGTAATCTTTCGATACCACTTGCGTCCTCTGGTATCCGATTCCTTGCTGAATCTGCTGCCATTCACATATTGGAGTTCCGGATTTTCCTGAAATAACGCTATCGTTTTACTCAGATATTTCAGATCTGTTGACAAGTCAATATCCATATACCCAACGATATCACTGCTGTTTAACTCAATTCCTTTTCGAAAGGCAACGCCAACACCACGCTCATTTATTCTTACGTAGGTCACTTCTGGATATTTTTCTTCGAGTTCCCGTCCAATCTCAGGCGTCTCATCGTCCGAACCATTATCAAGAATCATCAGCTGAAAGGGAATGGTCACATTCTCCTTTAAATATGCCATAGATTTCTCGATGCCGTTCCGAAGCCGCAGACGTTCATTTAAGACCGGAAATAAAAGATTAATGCTCAGCTCATTCTGATTCATGCTTCATGTACCTCTATCATCAGCTTATGTTTATCCCCTCCATAAGCTTCTTAGTTTTTAACCACCTTTTCTATATCTGCTACAAGATATCTTTGCTGCCGAAATACCAGGTTTAATAGTACTGACAGATATTTGAGAATAATGGTAAGTAACGCAAATACTCCAAAAAAGCCCAGCGCCAGAAAGCTCATGGTCGAAAGCCAGCCTTCCACCGGCTTGCTGGAATTAAAAAAGTCACTCATGACATAGATTCCCATGCCTATCGTCAAAAGCAGGAACACACCGCTCAATACTGCGGACAATTTCTCCATTGCATTCGTAAAATAAATAAAGGAATCTAATGCTAACGTAGTCCGCTCCTGTGTTATCGTTTTGTTCTTTACCCTTGCCATTCTGTCCTTACTCTCATAGGCAATCGTCGCATTTTTAAGTCCGCAGTTCATATACACGGCCTTGCGATAAGGAATATATTGTCCCATTGACTTAATTCTGTTAATGGCACGTCTTGACACAATCCGGAATGTTTCGGGTCCTATCTTTCCACTTGTCCGGCTGGTACTGTTGTACAGCAGATAAAAAAGTCTGGAGGTCCATCTGACCTTCCCCTTGCTTCTTGCTGCTACAATATCATTTCCTTCCAGTAACTTTTCATATACCCGCATAATCAAGTCCGGATCATAGTCTACAAATACATCATCAAATTCATAGACAAAGTCTCCGATCGCAATATCACGTCCGGCATTCATCGCACTTTCCAGCCCCTGAAAGAAGCTCATATGAATGATATTCACCATTGCCTTTACTTGATTATTCTCCATATACTCCCGCAATTTTGGAATCGTACCATCCGTACAGCCATCGTCCACGCAGACGATCTCGAATTCCTGAAAATGGTGACTGCATACCGGTAAAACTTTATCCAGAAAATAATCAATATACGCTTCAACATTATGAAGATACACCACTACAGATATAAATTTCTTCTCTTTCTGCATCTTATTCTTTATTCTCCCATATTTACATTAAATATTCATCCAGATCATAGACGGTATTTATCTTTCCGGAAAGTACACTGATAAAAACAGGTTCTTCACTGAGCACCCTGATTGCTGTCGGTCTGGAATCATCTACCTCTGAGGATTTCAGAATCGGTTTCATAGAATACAGAGACTCTCTGTAAGTATAGGCATATTCCTCTTTCAGGTATTTATCTGCCAGATGTGACATATACGGCCACGCCGAATTCGGTTTGTGAGGACAGAGATTACAATTTCCCAAATGATCCTCCGAACAGCTAAAGTCCGGATCCTCAATTCCCCTCTGGCATTTAAAAGATGGAAATTCATCATACGAAGTCACATGAGGCGTAAAGGTTACCGATGTCAGAGAATGAAGTCCTGTCTTTCCAAAAGGCATGATGGAAAAGAACGGTCCATCCATCACTGTAATTCCGGCACCTTTAAGGGTCTGAGACGGCTCACAGAGAATAATTTCACAAAGTTCATATTTAATATCAAAGAATGTATGATCCAGCCCTTCCAGCTTATTGATCACCTGATTTACAGATGCATAGGTTGCATTCAGCACAAACGGAGCCTCCATTCTGACATCCTCATGCAGCCATACTTCAAACGAATTATGCTTTTTAAGGATCTTTTCGATCCTTGCTCCATAGACGATGGTAACATTGGGAAGATCTTCCAATTCCTGCTCATAATATTTTTGCAGAATTTTGGCATCATAAGTATATTCCTGAGTCAGAAAAGCCCCATCACACATTCCGGGCTTAAAATAGCAGGACGGAGATACCTCATCACACCGTATTCCGGCTGCCTTACAGAAATCCATAAATTGACGGGCATTTGTCCAGGAAAACTTATCCGATGTAGCGTATACCTGATCAAACTGATCATAAATACAAAATCCAAAATCCTCTACAAAACGTCTGAAATAGCCTGCCGATTTTACTGCGGTTGTCAAACTTCTCGGATAATGGTATCCCATGTGAACTCTCGCCTGATTAATATAAGTTGCCCGTTCAAATGGTGCCTGATCGTATTCCAGAACTAAAACCCTTTCTCCTCGTCTTCCACAAAACCTGGCCGCATACAATCCATATAGACCCGCTCCAATGATAATTCTGTCATACATTTCTCCCATAAGCTTCACTCCGGTTTTATCCCTCTGTTTTTCTAAAAAAGGCAAACTCTGCTCCATTATATTCAAATGTCTCATGAAGATAAAAGTGGTCTGTCAGTCCCGGATATTCACATTGCATATAATAAAGACTCGCGGTGGAACAGAAAAACCATTCTTCGTCCTCCAGATCCTTTCGCACCATCTCCATCGTATCAAGAGGAGTGTTTCGGTAAGACCACTCCGTCGTATGTAAATGTGTATCCCTGTCTATCAGTGACATTAATTCCGGAACACCTTCTCCAAAAGATTTGGCATCCGGTGGAATTTGTATCCAAATGTACTCTGCAAACTCGACAAGTTCATCCCGCTTCCATATGGTCTCAGCCGATTTTTTCCATGCAGAAGGCATAGAATACAGGCTGTCGAAGGCCATAATAAACAAAATAAATGTAGTAATAATTCGTAATGAAAGAAACAGGAAACGCTGTGGTCTGGCAAATAATGCTTCTTTGCTTTCTTTCCACTCAGAATATACCTTCTGACTCTTTTGAAGAATAATTGCCTGTATGATCAGCATCAGAAACATAATAATAAACATACAGCCTTCCACAGGCCGATTAATATAATACAGCATTAATCCAAGACACATGATTCCCAGAAGAAAATAATATGGCTTTTCTCCCTTTTCTTCTCCCTTTTGGGGCAGCAACAGGTAAAACAAAGACATCACCGTAATTGCAAGGAACAGGACAGCAGAGCCAATCCATGTATGTGTCACATCAGGAAGAGGCAGCTCTATACTATTAATATATCCCCTATCTGAAATAAGTGGGAACATAAATTCTTTAAAGTTCAAAATGCTGCCACCTGCCAAAAGGTTATATCCATTAATCACACCATAGGCCAGGACAAACGGCAACAATACATAAATAGCACCTTCTCTGAATAACAGCCCTGCTTTACGGACTGAAAACTTCTCACCATCCATGGTATACCATGCCCAGCTATACGCTGCATAAGCCAGCATAGTAACAATTCCCACTTCTGTTGACCAGACAAAGGACAAGGTCAGCAAAATAACAGAAAACACATGATACCTCTTTTGTTTTCTATGCTCGAGTAAGGCAAGTGCTGCTACAGCAACCGGGAATATCATTCTATGAGGATGCACCTGCATATATACACCCCCCTGCATCAGCATGAAATATTCCTCGCCAATGGCAAACAATCCCAGATAATAAATCACATTGCTTTTCGCAAAATAATTTAAAACATATGCAAACAACAGGATCGATACCCCTGCAATCACGGCGGTCACTATCCAGATTCCCGTCAGATAGTCCACATGAAGAAATCTGTGCAATGCTTTCAAAATCGGCATATAAAGAATCGCATAATGTCCATATAAGGATTCCATATGATGGCTATAGGGTATAAGCCAGCATGTATTTATAATACTGTTGGTATATGCATGACTGTGATATGTTCCTCCCTGAACATCCTGAAAAATATTCGGTGCATAAAATTGAACCGATGTACCAATCGTAAACAAAACCGTAATTACCACCCGTACAATCTTATTCGTTCCATATACTTTTTCTGTTGACGACCTCTTTAAAAGAAAAAGACATACCACTGTTCCGACAATCATCAGCGTTATCCAGAGGGGAAAAGGAAATGTTCTTCGTATCAATTCATCTGCATTCAGAGCCTGTTCCGTATTGGTTTCATTAAT
>CAVJLN010000110.1:0-1896 GCA_963650485.1 Bacteroidaceae bacterium | reverse complement strand
CATTAATATAAAATAATATCATCCAGATAATAAGTGCTCCAACCGGTAATACACCCCATATTTTTTCTTCTTTGTCAGACCATTCCGGCTTTAATCTGCCTGATATTATGTAAAATAATACTGCCGCTATGACAAAGACCGCACAGGCCACGGCAAAAAATCCCATATTTCTTAATGGGATCAAACAGCGCAGCAATGCAAAAACAAAGAAACTAATGCTACCTACAAAAATACTTTTTCCACGTAATGACATCTCTTTCTTTCTCTTTTCCGGTTCATATTATATACGCAACTCTGCCTTTTATAAGGCAATTTATTATATCATTTTTCCTTCTTCAGGGCAATCCGATATATTCTGTATTCTTCGCCACGAACTGTAGAGCCTTCCGTCTCATAAATACATTCCTGTCCCTCCAGCTTCTCCGAATCCGTAATACACGAGTCGCTGCCCTGTATCAGATAAACATAATCTTTTTCCGGAAAGCTTTCTTTACACCATGCAATCACCTGATTCCATGATATTGCCTGACTCTGCTCTTCACTCCAATCCGCATAGGAAGTAACCTTTCCACTTCCTGCATAATAAAACCGGTAATCCTTCAAATAGGCCAATATCGTGGATTCCATTGGTACATCCGTTGAAAGTATAATTTCATCAGGTGCAATCTCCTCCCGGATGAACTCTGCCGCATTCTGTCCATCTGAATAGCTTCCATAGAATGCCTGCTGAAGATTCGATGGCTCCGCCTCAGAGTTCCAATGCAGGAACATTGCCACTGCAAGAATTCCGGTCAGAACCTGCAGCACCCCTGCCGCCACCTGATAGATTCTGTCCTTTTCCCTTTTCTTTTCCTCTGCAGTCTTTTGCATTGCCCACATCATCCACAGTAGTGTGAAGGCAAGGGAAAGATAATGCCAGATATGAAGCTGATAGACCATTACACTGAACACACACTGAAACAGATAGCTAAGCAGCATCACCACGGCAGCTCCCATGTTGTGCAGCCGGTATGAAACAATCACTGCAGCCAGCAGAAGAAGCACCAAAAAGAGAGTACATACCGTCTGGCTGAAGCCGGTCAAACGTATCAAAATGATATAAGCATAATTGCGGATTTCACAAAGCAGTTCACGTGCTCCAAACTTTTGGAATTCAAACATCGGGCTGTCTGAAACCTGATAAAACTGTGCAATCCAAAACAAGAGACTAACAAACGGAATCCAGATCCCCTTAAGACAATTTCCTAAATGCTTCATCGATCCGGAATGAATTCTATTATAAACATTTTCGATAAACCAGACTAATGCAATCATACCTGCCGGAGCTATTGCAATCGTATCTGCCTGAACCAATAAGCCAAGCAGAATCCCATAGCGAACGGGATGTTCATTTCTCTCTGAATAGTTCCATGCCAATAAGATCAGAATTAAGGCTATCAGACAGTAGTTCCGCGCAATCGTCGGATAAAAATAGGTAAATATCGGCGAAAATACACCCAATGCCTTTATTCCAATCCACTGTGGTCCTTTCCACAAATAGATCCCCGCTGCCACCGTCATCACTATGGTGCTGATAATCCCTATCGTACGAAATGGCAGCCCCAATTTAGCAAATGGCATAACAAGAAAATACCACAGGCAAGGATGCCCCTGGTATTTCATCTCTCTTAATAACTGCAACGGACTTAAATCACGCGCCATAAGCCAGACATTTGCTTCATCCCGCCATGGTGCATGAAAGCACAACAGTACTACATTAAATATCACATATACTGCAAAAATCAAACTGATCAGATATGGCTTCGCTTTTTTATACATGATTTCTTCCATCTTTTCCGATCTGTAACTGTTCAGTACCTTCACAGTTACTGTGCAAAATCCATTCAAAATCAGCTT
>CAVJLN010000109.1:0-6452 GCA_963650485.1 Bacteroidaceae bacterium | reverse complement strand
TGACATTACTTTAGGTGATTTCGCAGGTTTAGGAGTTATAGAGAAAAATGATTTCTATAATTATAATGGTATTTCTCAAGTACTGATTAATAGTAAAAAGGGAAAAAATTTATATGAAAGTGGTAGAGGAAAAATAAATGATGTAGAAAGGACATTGGATGAGTGTTGTTTTTTTAACTTGAATTTGTGGCTTTCAGTTATTCCGAATCCTAAGCGAGGAGAATTTTTGATGGAGTTACAACAAAATGGTATTGAGAGTGCAATCAAGAAGTATGTTTGTACTCCTAAAGATAGAGTGATTCAAATTATCAAAGATTTCTTGATTTTGCTTTTAGGAGAAAAAAGAATACTATATTTAATGCATAAAAAAAGGCAATACGATGGGAAATATCCAGATAAGTGGTCCGAAAATAAGTATTTTCAAAATATTGATAAGTAGTTAAAATGGTACTTAGAATATGAATGGGGAAATAAAGAAGGGGAGGAACTAATGCAGGGGGATGTTCCTGTTGGATATAGGTGGCATATCAAGAGAGTGAAGATGCGGCAAAAGTTTTTAGGGGATTAGTAGAGTATGACAGATGTTGCAGAGGGACAGATGAGTTACAAGGGAAGAGGAACGTGTAGGATGAAAGTTGTTTTGTTAGCCGGAGGATTTGGAACCAGACTTTCTGAAGAATCGGAATTTAAACCCAAGCCAATGATTGAGATTGGGGGAATGCCGATTTTGTGGCATATCATGAAGGAATACTCCTATTATGGATTTCATGAATTTATCATTTGCGCAGGTTATAAACAGCATGTGATTAAAGAATGGTTTGCAGATTACTTCCTACATACTTCAGATATTACCTTTGACTTTACCGAAGGAAATAAAATGATTGTTCATAATCAGCATGCAGAGCCATGGAAGGTAACTGTAGTGGACACTGGACTCAATACAATGACTGGAGGAAGAATTGGCAGGGTGAAATCTTATATTGGAGATGAACCGTTCATGATGACTTATGGTGATGGGGTGTGCGATGTGGATATGAATAAGTTGTTGGCATTTCATGAGGAGCATGGGAAAACTGCCACGCTCACGGCAGTACGTATGGAGCAACAAAAGGGGATTCTTAATATTGGAGGTGATAATGCTGTGCATTCCTTTCGAGAGAAGAGCGCAACAGATGGAGCCCCGATCAATGCTGGCTATATGGTGTTGAATTCTTCTGTTTTTGATTATATTCATGATGATCAGTGTGTATTTGAGCGCGATGTTTTGCCGGCTATTGCACAACAGGGAGAATTGATGTCTTATATTCACAAAGGATTCTGGCAATGCATGGATACGAAGAGAGAGAAGGATATTTTAGAACAAATGTGGAATCAGGGCAAAGCTCCCTGGAAGGTATGGTAAAGAAAAGAGGCAGATAATAGAGATGAATGAGGAACAGGCTCGTCAGCACATATTAGATTTGGTAAAGGATTATTGTAATACTTATCATAATGTAAAGTCACCCTATAAAGAGGGGGATCGGATTCCCTATGCTTCCAGAGTATATGATAGTGCAGAGATGGTGAATCTTGTTGATTCTGCATTGGAATTCTGGCTTACATCCGGAAGATATACAGATGAATTTGAGGTAAAGCTCGCAGAATATCTGGGAGTGAAATACTGTTCACTTGTGAATTCCGGTTCTTCGGCAAATTTAGCCGCATTTATGGCATTGACGTCACCCTTGCTGGGAGAGCGTGCGGTAAAGCGTGGAGATGAAGTAATTACTGTTGCAGCCGGTTTTCCGACAACGGTAGCTCCGTTGATCCAGTATGGTGCAGTACCTGTATTTGTAGATGTAACTATACCACAGTACAATATTGATGTAACTATGTTGGAAGAAGCTTTGTCGGAGAAGACGAAGGCAGTCATGATTGCTCATACTTTGGGAAACCCATTTGACTTAAAGACAGTGAAGGAGTTCTGTGATCAGAATCATCTATGGCTCATAGAGGATAATTGTGATGCATTGGGATCGCAGTATGAGATGGACGGAAAATGGTATTTTACAGGAACTGTAGGGGACATAGGAACCTCCAGTTTTTATCCTCCACACCATATGACGATGGGAGAAGGGGGAGCTGTATATACGAATAATCCACTTCTTCATAAGATTATCAGATCCTTTAGGGATTGGGGCAGAGACTGTGTCTGTCCATCAGGACATGATAACCTCTGTGGACATCGATTTGACAGGCAGTATGGAGAATTGCCATTGGGATATGATCATAAATATGTGTATTCACACTTTGGATATAATTTAAAAGCAACGGATATGCAGGCAGCAATTGGGTGTGCCCAGTTGGATAAATTTCCGGGATTTGTTGAAAAGAGGCGTTACAATTTTAATCGTCTTTATGACGGATTGAAGGAACTACAGGATGAGTTTCTTCTTCCACAACCGTGTGAACACGCTAATCCGAGCTGGTTTGGCTTTATGTTGACATGTAACCCTGGAATAGAACGTAATAAGGTCGTTCCTTTTATAGAGAGTAAAGGGATACAGACCAGAATGTTATTTGCCGGGAATCTGACGAAGCATCCATGCTTTGATGAGATGCGACAAAGTGGTACCGGTTACCGGATAGTAGGCAATCTGGAGAATACTGACCGAATTATGCAAAGTACATTTTGGGTAGGGGTATATCCGGGAATGACAGATGAAATGCTGGATTATATGATTAAAGTAATTAAGGAAGCTGTACAGAAGTAGACGAGGAAACTGGAATGATAGATTTATCCTTTTATAAAGGGAAAAAAGTATTAATAACAGGACATACCGGTTTTAAAGGTGCATGGATGTGTGAAGTGCTGCTACTGGCGGGAGCAGATGTTGTCGGATATGCGTTGGAGCCACCTACGGATCCAAGTCTATATCAGCTGCTTGGTCTGGGCTCCAGAATGGATTCTGTACTTGGAGACGTAAGAGATTTGATGCATATGAAGATGGTTTTTAGAGAGAAAAAGCCGGAAATAGTGATTCATATGGCAGCCCAGCCTCTGGTACGGGAATCGTACAGAAATCCTGTGTATACTTACGAAGTAAATGTTATGGGAACTGTAAATGTCCTTGAGTGCATTCGGGCTACGGATTCTGTAAAATCATTTGTAAATGTTACGACAGATAAGGTATATAAGAACCGTGAGTGGGAATGGGGATATCGTGAATATGAAGAACTGAATGGATTTGATCCGTATTCAAATTCGAAGTCCTGTTCGGAACTGGTGACGGACAGTTATAAAAATTCATTCTTCAAGGACAGAGAAATTTCTATTTCAACTATGAGAGCCGGAAACGTAATTGGAGGTGGAGATTTTGCGTCTGACCGGATTATTCCGGATTGTTTTAGAGCAGTAAAAGAAGGAAGGGACATTATTGTTCGAAATCCTTTTTCTGTCAGACCATATCAACATGTATTGGAGCCGGTTATGGCATATCTGCTGGTTGCTGAAAAGCAATACATAAATAGGAATATTCAGGGAAATTATAATGTTGGACCAGATGAGGCAGATTGTTTAACTACTGGTGACCTGGTGACAATATTTTGTGATGAATGGAATAAAAGAACCGGGAATAACATTGAGTGGAAAAATATATATGATGGAGGTCCGCATGAAGCTAATTTCTTAAAACTTGATTGCTCCAAAATCAAAACTATTTTAGAGTGGAAGCCTAAGTGGCGTATAAGAGAGGCTATACAGAAAATCGTAGAATGGAACTATGCATATATGTATGATGATACGATCTGTGATTGTATGCATAAACAGATAGAAGATTATATGCATCTTGATAGATAAGGTATCAATTTAGTATGGTATTATAATTCCTAAAAAGATTTACTTTCAGGCCAGTAAAAAAGTAGATATTCAAAAAATTTTGATAAGAGGGTTAATTTATAACAGGAGATAAGGCAATATGAATTTAACGGATGACTTTTTGGTAGAGGAGTATAATAAAATAAATAATTCTTTTACAAAAACGGTGGTTTATCATGTGGGGGTAGCTGCCGGATTTCATTCTGAAGTGGATGCAATGATGCAGTGTATGTTGTATTGCTATGTGAACAAAATAAAATTTGTTCTCTATGCGGATGATGCCAATTTTGCAGGTGGCTATGGCTGGAATGAGTTCTTTGAATCGTTTTGTGAAGAAAATCATGACAAAATGAATCATATTGCAAATTACAGACTTCCTATTTCATGGTATAGAGTAGATCGTAAAATTTTAGCGAGGATGTTAAAAAGAAAATTAGGCGTTGATTATCTGACTTTTGACATCTTTGGAAAATGTATTCCACGTGAATATAGTACGGTTGTGGAGGTGGAGTGGCCTCTTTTTAATATTAAGGGGACAAACTTAGGTGAATTTGCCAAACTTAGCAAAATAGCATTAAAATATAACAAGCAGACATTAAAAGAGGTTAATGAATTAATTGCAACTGTGAAATTGCCGGAAAAATATGCTTCTATTCAGTTTAGAGGCGGAGATAAATCTTTAGAATATAACAAATTAATTAATACGAAAGATGCTTTGGAAAAAATAAATAGGAATATATCTGATATATTTATTTTTACGGATGATTATCGTTTCGTAAGGGAGGTAAAGGAGCTGCGTCCACAGTGGAATGTGTATACATTAACCAGAGAGAATGAGTGTGGATATATAAACAGTGAGTTTCAGAAATTGCCATGGAATGAAAAGAGAAGGAATATGATCAAGCTGTTTGCTATGGTTGAAATATGTCTTGCGTCGTGCATACATTTTGGAGATGAACAGGCTTGTGTAAATAATTATATTAAATCGTTAAAAAACAATGAAAGTTATTATTCAATTTGGAAATGATGATGCAACAAGCAAATCCATTTGTAGCTGAATGGGGATGTGATGGTATAACCGACGGATGAATATATTAATGAAAAATAAGAGCACAAGGATAGAGTGGGCAGATATTGCAAAAGGAATAGGGATAATTTGCGTATGTCTGGGACATTTGGGTATAGAAAGTATAGATCGTGTTGTATTTACCTTTCATATGCCATTGTTTTTTATATTAAGTGGCATGTTCCTGAATGGAGATGTATCATTTAGCGAATTCATTAAAAAGAAAAGTAAGAGATTGCTGGTTCCGTATTATATTACAGGAGGGATAATTTGCTTCCTCGTATTTTGGGCAGATGTTTTCAGAAAAATGTGGGAAAGAATTTTACCTGATCTATGCTCAATGTTTATAGCTGTTCTTTGTGGGTCTTGTTTTAAGGTTTCTGATGTGATTGATGGAGTGGGGGCACTTTGGTTTTTATGGGCTTTATTTTGGGCTGGTGTACTGGTAAAATTATTAGTTCCATATAAATGGGGAGCGGTATACATTTGTGTTTTATCCGTATTTTCTTATATATCTACACGTTATTTCTGGCTACCTTTAAGTATACAACCGGGAATATGTGCTTCTATATTTGTCTGTTTGGGTGTAAGACTGCAAGGGGTAAATTGGAATGAGGCATTGAATTGGAAAAGGGCATTGGGGGCATTCATTGTTTTCCTGTTAGAAGTCATTTTGGACATTCATTTGGATATGGGACAGAATATTTATGATTATGGAATAGTGAGTGTCCTGGGAGCTGTTTGTAGTTGCTATTTCATATTCTATATTTCAAACTTATTAAGTTATACAAATTTGAAAAAGTATTGTATTATTATGGGACAATATTCCCTTCCAATATTATGTATTCACCAGATTGAAATGAAAGTATTTCCATGGAGTGTAGTTTTGCACATTCTTGAAAAAGTTGGATTTGATAGCTGGTTTGTTCTTTTTGTAACAGGCTTTAGAATCATAGGGTTTTATGTTTGCATAAAATTATGGATTAAACTATCACCAATTATTAAAAATCTAGTAAAGGCATAGGGAAGCAAGGAGAGAAATGAAAAAAGTTTTAATAACGGGAGCGGCAGGCTACATAGGCAGGCATGTTGTAAAGGAATTTCTGAACCATGATTATATGGTATATGCCAATGATTTGAATAACAAAGGAATTGATGACAGGGCAACGATTATCGATTATCCGATTTTTGATGGGAACAAGGATATTTTTAACCGACTTGAACGGCCGGATATTCTTGTTCATTTAGCGTGGAGAGATGGATTTATTCATAATTCTAACGCACATATGGAAGATTTATCAAAGCATATGATCTTTTTAAACAATATGATGGAGGGCGGCTTGAAGAGCATATCCGTCATGGGAAGCATGCATGAAGTAGGATACTGGGAAGGCGCAATTGATGAGAATACCCCATGCAACCCAATGTCGATGTATGGGGTGGCTAAAAATGCTTTGAGACAGGCCTTGTTATTAAAAGTCAAAAACAGCGATGTTGTAATGCATTGGTTACGAGCGTATTATATTTATG
>CAVJLN010000108.1:3504-6526 GCA_963650485.1 Bacteroidaceae bacterium | reverse complement strand
GATTAATGGTATCCTTCTGCAATTTACTCATCCGGTATTCTTTTCTTGCTTCACGTTCCCACTCATCTTCTTTTTCATCCATTTGAGTAGATTACCCGAAATGTTACGAACGACCGAATGTTCTATTGCGAAAATCCCGTATGGATATTCCTTCTCTGCTTTTGAACAGTCTATAGAAATAATTTTCATCTGGAATACCAACCATCACTCCGATTTTATTGGCAGGAAGATCCGTTTCATTCAGGAGTATTTTGGCATTGGTTAATCGGAGTTGAATAATATATTCATTCGGTGAAAAACCGACATATTTCTGAAAAAGCCTGCAGAGATGATATTTGCTTATATTAGCAAACTCTGCCATGAAATCCAGAGTCAGAGGCTGCATATAGTGTCGATCTATATATGAAAGCAGATAACGCAGGTTTTCAGGGATGCCCTTTATTTTCTCCATGTAATTGTCGGAATGAAGGAGTATCATCATCAATATATGATCTAGTTGATGAGATATCTGGATCTCTCTATATGGGAGTACGGATTCATGAAGGCTGAGTAGTTTTTCTAATTCTGCATGAAAGGTTTCAGTTGCAATATGAAAATCATGTTTTCCACCAGAAGCATACTGGGAATAAATGTATGCGGCAGGCATTCCGGAAAAATGGATTTCAACATGCTTCCATGATCCACCTACAGAGCAGTATTCGTGAGGTTCCCGGCAATCAATCAGAAAGCCGTCCCCTGCATTTGAAATATAGGTTTGTCCTTTATATTTCAATTGTCCTGTACCTGTATAAGTGTATTTCAGCAGATAGGATTCCATGTTTGCCCTTTTCGTAAAATATCTGTTTAATTCGTAGTACGTAAAACTCTGTATAAAACTTAAATTATTGCGTGCATATTCGGACAAAGGCCGATTCGGAGTGGTCCAGCTTATACCATCTATATGATAGGATGCATTAGCAATATACGAATTCATAGCGTGCATTTCAAGTTCTGGTTCAGATGCTTCCGATTTCGTCAGAAGATCTTCGTGCAGACCAAGTGGAAATTCGGTCTTTGGAAGATGAAATTTTTCAAACATGGAAATAGACACCTCCTTTTTGGCAAAATTGTGCTTAATAAAAAACCATTGTGTAGGCAACATAATGCTTATTTTTGGCAACATTATTGATATAATTCTGAATTTTATTCTACTAAAATGTTATATATAAATCAACAGATAATACTTATCTGGAATTTAGAATTCTAAAAGGAAGGGAGGGTGAGTATGCTGCAAGTTGTGGATTTGAAATGTGAGCAACTGAAAAATCCGGTAGGAATCAGGAGCCAGATACCGGAATTCTCGTGGAAGCTAAAATCGGATAGAACAAACATTATGCAGACAAAGTATAAAATTACGGTATATCGGGAAGGTAATGTCTTTTGGCAAGGCGATATCATATCTTCTTCATGTTCTGTTGGGATTTTGTATTCTGGTCAGGATCTATCTCCGTTGACGAAATACGAATGGGAGACAGAGGTATGGGATAATCAGGGCAATTATGCCACCGGCAGAGCATTCTTTATTACGTCAAGGTATTCTCTGCCATGGAAGGCTTCGTGGGTGGAGCCTGAACAACATGCAACTTTTGTACAGAACGAAGAGGTCAGAATGAAAGATGCAATGGGAATTCGATCAGAGACACGGGGCATGGATGATTACGAGGGATTCCAACCGGTACAGTATCTCAGAATACCGTTCATTTTGAAAAAGAAAGTATACAGGGTTCTTATTTGCGCCACATCACATGGAGTCTACGAATTAAAAGTAAATGGCACACTGGCTGATGACCGGAAATATGCTCCGGAGTTTTCACCGTATGAAAAATTGCTTATGTATCAGGTCTATGATGTTACGGATTCGGTGGGGTATGGTGAAAATATCATTTCTGTAATACTGGGGGATGGGTGGTGGAGTGGAAGAGTCGGTTACATTGGGGATGCCTGTCAATATGGTGATAGGACAGCTTTTCTGTTAGAAGGAAAGATTGAATATGAGGATGGTACGGAAGAATACATTCTTTCTGACCAGGCAGTGTCATCCACTGGTCCGCTTCTGGTGTCAGACCTTTTTGTGGGAGAAAAATATGACGCCCATAAAGAATTGGATGGTTGGGAACTGGCGGGATTTGATGACAGCTTATGGAAACAGGTGAAACGGAAGGATTATGGATACTCCAATCTTGTTGCTCAGACAGGTGAACCAGTGCGGGAAATCAGTGTGTTTGAACCTGCGGAGATAAAAATATCCTCCAATGGGGAGGTCATAATTGACGCCGGACAGAATTTGGCGGGTTATCTATCTTTTCAAGTGGAAGCATCGGATGGCGACGTCATACGACTTGAGTATACAGAAGCTCTTGACAGGAATGGTTGTTTTTGCCGGAATATCATGGGAGCCAATAAAGATCAAACCGATGTATATATTGCAAAAGCCGGTAAGCAGAGTTACTGCCCGTCTTTCACCTACCATGGATTTCGATATGCCCGTCTGAGCGGATGGCCGGGGGCTTTGGATGTGAAGGATTTTAAAGTCCATGTTGTCGCAACCGACATGGAAAATACAGGCATTTTCGTCACTTCGAATGAAAAGCTTAATCGACTTCAACAGAATATCCGATGGAGTCAGATTTCTAATACGGTTTCTATCCCGACAGATTGTCCACAGCGGGAAAAGGCAGGATGGACAGGAGATGTGCTGGTATATGCGCCGACAATGAGTTATAACCAGAACTGCTATGCGTTTCTGAGAAGATGGCTGGAATACTGTAGACTTGAACAGCAGGAGAAAGGTGAGATTCCGACAGTTGTTCCATTTCTGCAATGTTATAAAGAGATGAATCGGTTTTTAGGTTCTAATACCTCTTGCGGCTGGGGGGATGTGATCGTATCTGTCCCATGGACGTTGTACCAGGCATTTGCAAATAAACGTATTCTGGAAGAAAATTATGAGGCCATGAAACAATGGATGAGGTATGTACAGGAC
>CAVJLN010000108.1:0-3494 GCA_963650485.1 Bacteroidaceae bacterium | reverse complement strand
GTACAGGACCGCGCAGAAAATGAGGTGATAGAAGAATACGAGAGCTTTGATGAGGAACGGAAAAAAAGACAGAAGTATCTATGGAATACAGGATTCCATTATGGCGACTGGCTGGTTCCAAGCAGTGTGCTTAATACGGACGATGATATGGCTATGATCAATTCTGCATACCGGACAAAGAAAATTGTTGCGCCTGCTTATTATGCGTACAGTACGGATCTCATGGCGAAGATTGCGCATGAATTGTGCAAGGAGGACGACGAGAGATATTATCGTGCGCTGAATCTTAAAATACGGGAAGCATTTGAGGCGGAATATATAAGTTCTGATGGGAGAGTTGACACCGACTTGCAGAGGGCGTATATCCTTGTGTTGAAAAATAGTCTTGTATCTGAGAAGCTTCGGATTAAGGTACTTGAAAGGTTATGTGAAAAAATCGCTGAAAATGATGGCTGTCTGGATGCCGGATTTCTTTCGATTCCGTTTTTTCTTGATGTATTATCGGAAAACGGCCGCAGGGATGTGGCATATGATCTGCTTTATCAGGAAAAATGCCCCAGTTGGCTGTATGAAGTAAACCATGGGGCGACAACGATCTGGGAATCCTGGGGAGCCATTGGTACAGACGGAAA
Organism: Bacteroidaceae bacterium; assembly: GCA_963650485.1. Lineage (GTDB taxonomy): Bacteria > Bacillota > Clostridia > Lachnospirales > Lachnospiraceae > Suilimivivens. The sequence continues at coordinate 2,862 of CAVJLN010000108.1, read as the reverse complement.
GATCGGGAAGTATTCCTTGAACCATTATGCTTACGGATGTGTTGGATGCTGGATGTACAGAACACTGGCAGGTATAAAAGCGACAGAGCCGGGATACAGATCTTTCAAAATAGATCCAGCCTATGATTGCGGACTGGATTATGTAAAAGCGTCTCTGGAGACACCCTATGGAACAATGGCGTCGGAGTGGAAAAAAGACGGTGATATGATACAGCTTAGGGTAATGGTGCCACCGAATACAAAAGCGGATATCGTCACTTCAGATGGTGTGCAGCGGGTCGGATCTGGTGAATGGAACTATTTAATCCTGGGGAAGGATTGTAAATTAAAGTATAAAACAGAGAAAACAAAGGAGATGGATTGAGATGAAGAAAGTGGAAAATAATAATATTCCATTGGGAGCACGAGAGAAAACACCATTTTGGTATGGAATGCTGTGGTCGTCAAGAGGAATTTCGGCAGCAGTAAATGTGATGCTGGTTGGATATGTTACATTTTATGCGACAGATATATTAGGGCTGAATATGGGAATTCTGGGTGTAATATTTCTGGTTTCAAAAATTGTGGATGCTTTTACGGATTTAGTTGCCGGCTTTATTGTTGACAGAACTCATACCAGACTTGGGAAGGCAAGACCATACGAAATTTTTATTGTATTTCAGTGGATACTGTTGGTAATGCTTTATAATGTACCGGATATGAGTGCAACATTACAATATGTGTGGTTATTAGTTATATATATATTAATCAATGCAGTCTGCTTAACAGCATTAAATGCTGCAGATGCTGTGAATTTATCCAGAACATTTGTTACGGAAAACAACAGAACACGGGTAATCTCCATTAATGGCGTTGCGGTAATGCTTGTCGTTACTGTCGTGAGCATACTGATTCCCCAGTTTATTGCTTCTATTGGCAGCTCAAAGCAGGGGTGGGTTAGGATGATGATTTATATTGCGATTCCCATGACCATTATCGGGGTGCTCCGCCTGTTATTTGTGAAGGAAATCGTAGATGACGAAAAGCCAGTTTCCTCCGATCATGAGGAACATAAAGAAACGGGGTTCGATATTAAAGATACTTTTAGGGCATTGGTTAAAAATAAATACATGTTTATAATTGCAGCACTGCTTTTTCTCGTTAATATAGTAAACAACATGTCAGCCGCTACGACATATTATTTTAAATATATTATAGGCGATGTGGGTAAGCAGTCATATGTTGGAATGACAAGTTTATCAATTTTAGTTTTTCTGGCCTTTTTCCCGGCGTTTTGTCGTCGATTCGGTTCGACAAAGGTTCTTCAGATCTGTCTTTTTATTGGTATAATCGGCATGGCAATTCGAACAGTTGGGGGCTCTAATATTGTAACGATTTTGATAGGAAGTGTATTGTTCAATTTATCGACAATGCCCATTGCCATGATGATTAATACCTATATTATTGACTGCATGGATTACGGTGAATGGAAGACAGGAATTCGACTGGAAAGTGTTATAGCATCTACGACTAATTTTGTAGGAAAAGTAGGAGCGGGTCTTGCGTCTGGATTATTAGGAGTGATCATGTCACTGGGAGGCTATGACGGAACATTGGACGTGCAGTCTGGTTCTGGAAATGCCGCAATTGTCATTGCATATGATATTGTACCGCTGATATTATTTATACTTATGTTCATTATTTCACGCTCCTATAAAATGGATTCTATCAGAGAGCAGATTCGAAACGATCTAAACAGAGGATAAGAAAGGATGGAATTAATATGATTTTTTTTACCAGAGAGCTGGCAGAAAATACTTCGGTCACAGACGAAGAATTAGAATTGGTCTATGAAGAAATGAAGACTCCATATAAGTGGGGACCGGTTTTAAAAGAAGAGGGATATCTTATTGATTGTCCCACAATTTTTAAAAAAGACAAGGTCTGGTATATGATGTATACAGCCATATGCACCAAGGAAGAACCGCAGGGGTATGATACCTATCTTGCATGCAGTAAAGATTTGCTTCATTGGACCAAAATGGGCAAAGTTATATCCCGTACCGGAACGGGATGGGACGGTGCTCAACGGGATGGTGGTTTCGCATTAATGGATACAAACTGGAACGGAACTCATGAACTTTACAGCTATGAAGGGGAATATTGGGCCACATATATAGGAGGGGATAAAAGTGGCTATGAAACTCCACCATTGAGCATAGGACTTGCTCATACCGTAGACCCGACCAAAGTGACAGAGTGGTCAACAGAAGATCATCCAGTACTATCCGTAGATGATAAAGATATTCGCTGGTTTGAAAAGTACACTTTATTTAAGTCGTTTGTTTTTAGAGACGAAACCAACTCTTTTGGATATCCATTTGTCATGTTCTATAATTGTAAGGGCGAAGAAACCATGACAGAAAAGATTGGTATAGCAGTTTCAAATAACATGAGGCAGTGGGAACGATTGGGAGAAAATCCTGTCATTGACAATTCAGATCTTCCGGGTAATTTCATTTCCGGAGATCCGCAGATATATCGGATGGGCGATCTTTGGGTTATGAATTATTTTGTTGCGTCAGTTCTGAATGATGAGTATACAGAATTTACGGCATACGATACATTTGCAGTTTCTAAAGATCTGTTTAATTGGAAAAAATGGACAGGAAGTCCTTTGGTCGAACCTTCCGAGGAATGGGATAATATGTTTGCCCATAAGCCCTTTGTACTTAAAGAAGATGGAATTATCTACCATTTTTATTGTGCATGTAATCAAAAAGGGGAACGCTTTATTGCTCTTGCTACATCAAAGGATTTAAGGGAACGTTGATTAAATCAGGCTTTCCCTGGAAAATACAGAAAAAATAAAGAGAAGAAGCA
>CAVJLN010000107.1:0-6556 GCA_963650485.1 Bacteroidaceae bacterium | reverse complement strand
AATACAAAGATGTAGATATTATTACAGGAGCAGTTTGTGTGGATCATATATATTTAAGTGTAGCTATTCCACCTAAAATTTACATTTCAAATTTTATGGGATACTTAAAAGGGAAAAGTACGTTAATGCTTTATGATAGACATCCATAATTGCAAAGTAAATGGGATAAAGCATTTTAGACAAGAGGTTATTACGTAGAAACAATTGGTAATATCACAGATGAAGCAGTAAAAAAATATATATAAGAGCAGGCATAGAAATCAAGGCGAGAAGATTCATGTAGTACCGCTTTATAGCTGACCGGTAAAGGTGCTTGCAATACCGCCCTTTTGGGCGAGCAGTAAAAAAGTCCTTTTGAGGACTAATACCAAACCACCTGTATATGAATAATATGTTTCACGTGAAACATGAAACGTTATTGTAAAATATGTATCACAAGATAATGTTTCACGTGAAACACATAACCCTAAATCTTGTGGACATTTCGTGAAACATTATAAATATGAAAGCGTGAAACATTGATATTATAAAAAATATTGTCTATTCAGTATGAATGCAAGCATTCCATTCATATTTTGCCAGGCTTTGCATGGCTCTGAATAGTTACAATTATTTATAAATAGGACACTAGTGCAACGGTTTTAAATTAACTACACCATATCACACGTCTATTTTCCCGATAGCACAGGATAAAAATCCTCAGCGTAGCCCGCTACGCCTACGTTTTTTGTCCAACACTCTCAGAAAAATATCCTCCTATGTGAATGGTGCAGTTATTTAGAAACCGTTACACTAGATGTTGTAGTAACAGGAAAAATAGGACACAAGTTTATTTTTGTAAGTAAAAATCCTAGAATATCACTTTGAGAAGTGATATAATCAATAATGCACTGTAATAAGAAAGGTAATAGATAACAACAGCCATGTAGAAAAACATATAGAATGGCCGTGAATTGTTATGGAAATGGAAGAGCAAATGGGAAAAACGATTGCAATTGCTAATCAGAAAGGTGGAGTAGGAAAGACAACTACCTCCATTAATTTATCTGCATCATTAGCAGCAAAAGGAAAGAAAGTTTTAGTAATTGATACAGATCCACAAGGAAATACAACCAGTGGATTTGGTGTAGAGAAGAATGATTTGGACAACACAGTTTATGAATTAATGCTGAGTGAATGTTCCATCAAAGAATGCATTCTGAATGATGTTGTAGATGGGGTGTCCATTATTCCTTCCAACATAAATCTGGCCGCAGCAGAGATCGAACTGATTGGAGTAGATCGTAAGGAATATATTTTGAAGAGAGAAGTAGAATGGATCAAGGATAACTATGATTATATTATCATTGATTGTCCTCCATCCTTAAGTATGTTGACAATCAATGCAATGACAACAGCAGATACCGTTTTAGTTCCAATTCAGTGTGAGTATTATGCGCTGGAAGGTTTAAGTCAGTTAATACATACAATTAATCTGGTAAAGGAAAGATTAAATCCGGATTTGGATATTGAAGGCGTTGTATTTACCATGTATGATTCAAGAACCAATCTTTCCATGCAGGTTGTTGAGAACGTAAAGAGTAATTTGAGTCAGAAAGTATTTCAGACATTAATACCGAGAAATATTCGATTGGCGGAAGCTCCAAGTTACGGAATGCCAATTAATGCTTATGATCCAAAATCTGCAGGAGCAGAAGCATATATGCAATTAGCGGAAGAAGTAATTAATGGAGGAAAGTAATATGGCAACGAAGCGTGGATTGGGAAAAGGGATAGATAGTTTGATTCCAAATAAGCTGGAAGATGAAACAAAGAAAGCGGCAGTAAAAGCTGGATCAAAAGAAACAGCTCAGGAAGACGGTCCGGTTACGATTGTTAATATTACAAAGGTAGAACCGAATCGTGAACAGCCTCGTAAGAATTTTGATGAGGATGCTTTGGAGGAACTGGCAGAATCCATTAAGCAGTATGGATTATTACAGCCAATTCTTGTACAGGATCGCAAAACCCATTATGAGATTATTGCCGGTGAACGTAGATGGCGTGCTTCCAAAAAAGCAGGTTTAAAAGAGGTTCCTGTTATTATTCGGAATTATTCAGAACAGGAAATTGTAGAGATCTCTTTGATTGAGAATATCCAGAGAGAAGACTTAAATCCGATTGAAGAAGCGCTGGCTTATAAGCGTCTGTTGACTGAGTTTAATCTGAAGCAGGATGAAGTAGCAGAAAGAGTCTCAAAGAGTAGAACAGCCGTAACAAATTCCATGCGTCTGTTAAAACTTTGTGATGATGTGCAGCAGATGATTATTGATGATTTAATCAGTACAGGACATGCCAGAGCATTAATCAGTATTGAAGATCCGGAACAGCAGTATGCAATTGCACAGCAGATTTTTGATGAAAAATTAAGTGTGCGTGATGTTGAAAAGCTGGTAAAGAATCTGAACAAACCTGCAAAAGTTAAGAAATCAAATTCTGTCGATAAGAGCCTGGAAGCAGTCTATCAGGATATCGAAGAAAATCTGAAACAAAAATTATCTACGAAGGTTGCCATTACTTCAAAGGGAAATGGTGCCGGTAAGATTGAAATTGAATTTTATAGTCACGAGGATCTGGAGAAGATTATGGATTTACTTTCCAGATAGAGACAAGAAAGGTACTTAAGATATGAATGCGTTTTTTGCAACGATTGGTATGGGCAATGCAGGACTTGGAATTATTATTCTGGTTCTGGCAGTTATTTTGTTAATATCACTGGTTCTTAATATTATCAATATGTGTACCATTCGTAAGTTAAATAAGAAGTATCAGAAGTTTATGAATGGAAAAGATGCGAAAAGTCTGGAAGATGAAATTGTTGGACTGTTCGAGGATAATAAATTTATCAAAGCATCCATTGATAAAAATAAGAAAGATATCCGGACATTATATAAGAAACTGGAATCCACCATTCAGAAGGTTGGTATTGTGAAATATGATGCATTTCAGCAGATGGGAGGTAAGTTAAGTTTTTGCTTATGCATGCTGGATGAGGAGAATAGTGGCTTTATGTTAAACTCTGTTCATAGTACAGAGGGATGCTACACGTATACAAAAGAGATCATCAATGGTAAGGCTATGACTGATCTTGGCAAAGAAGAAGAAGCTGCTCTAAAAATGGCAGTAGGAGATGATGACTAATTGAAGATTGTTAAAGTCGATAATTTGAAGGGTGGAGAAGTATTAGCTAAACCTATTTTAACAAAAGAATACAAGATCTTGTTATCAGAAGAACTTGTCCTTCGTCCGGAATATATCGATAAAATTCGTGATCTTGGTATCACGGAGGTTTTTATTAAAGATGAAGATCTGATAAAAACACAGGAAGTAGTCCTTCTGAAATCGGATATTGAGGAATCATTTAAAAGACAGGTCAAGAATATTCTGGAGAAGCATACCTACAATAATAACCAGGAGCTGGTTGAATTATCACAAACTGCAGATGGCATTATCAGTAAAATTCTCGAAGAGGATGATGTCATCGAAAGAATTTATGACATTAAGGAAAGAAGCTCAGATATCTATGAGCATTCCATCAGTTTATGTTCATTGGCTACGTTGACTGCGTTGAAATTGAAGCTTTCTAAGGAACGGGTACATGACATTGCTGTCGGTTCTTTACTGCATGATCTGGGACTTCGTTATATGACAATATCCTACCAGAATCAGAATATAGATTCTTTGTCTAAAGTAGAACAGTCTGAATATATGAAGCATCCGGTTTACGGATATTCTGCGGTTAAGAATGAAAACTGGATTTCGGGTACCGGTAAAAGCATTATTCTGTTCCATCATGAAAGAATTGATGGAAGCGGATATCCTTTGAAGGCCAAAGAAATTCCATACGAAGCAGCGATTGTTGGAGCATGTGATGCTTTTGATGAAATGATCTGTGGTATTGGATGTCGGAGAATTAAGGTATATGAAGCAGTTGAATATATGAAGATTTATAAGGAAAACCGTTTTCCAAAGGAGATTGTAGATGCATTGCTTCAATTTACAGCCGTTTATCCGGCAGGAAGTACTGTGCTTCTCACCAATGGACAAATTGGAAAAGTAGTTCGACAAAATAAAGAATTTTCCGATCGTCCCGTGATCGAATTGAAAAATCATGATATTATTGATTTAGTTAAGATCAACAACGTATTTATTGAGAAAGTTTTGGAATAATTATTAGGAGGAAATAGAAATGATCGACATCAAATTTTTAAGGGAGAATCCTGAAGTAGTTAAAGAAAATATCAAGAAGAAATTTCAGGATTCCAAGCTGCCTTTGGTAGACGAGGTAATTGAACTGGATGCAGAAAGCCGTAAGACTCAGCAGGAAGCCGATGATCTTCGTGCAAACCGTAACAAAATTTCCAAGGAAATTGGTGCGTTGATGGCAAAGGGTCTGAAAGAAGAAGCAGAGCAGAAGAAGGCAGAAGTTGCAGCAGGTGCAAAGAGACTTGTTGAGCTGGAAGAGAAGGAAAAGGAACTGGAAGAGAAGATCACCAAAATTATGATGGTCATTCCGAATATCATTGATCCCAGTGTTCCGATTGGTAAAGATGATTCTGAAAATGTTGAAATTACCAGATATGGCGAACCGGTCGTTCCAAATTTTGAGGTTCCTTATCATACTGATATTATGGAAAGGCTGAACGGTATTGACTTAGACAGTGCCCGTAAGGTTGCAGGTAATGGATTCTACTATCTGATGGGCGATATTGCAAGGCTTCATTCCGCAGTACTTGCTTATGCAAGAGACTTTATGATTGACAGAGGATTCACCTACTGTGTACCTCCTTTTATGATTCGAAGCAATGTGGTTACCGGTGTTATGAGTTTTGCGGAAATGGATGCCATGATGTATAAGATTGAGGGAGAAGATTTATACCTGATCGGGACATCCGAACATTCCATGATTGGTAAATTCATTGATACAATTGTACCGGAGGCAGAGCTTCCGAAGACTTTAACCAGCTATTCCCCTTGCTTCCGTAAGGAAAAAGGAGCTCACGGCTTAGAGGAACGTGGAGTTTATCGTATCCATCAGTTTGAGAAGCAGGAAATGATCGTTGTATGTAAGCCGGAAGATTCTGCAATGTGGTTTGACAAATTGTGGCAGAATACGGTAGACTTATTCCGCTCTATGGATATTCCGGTAAGAACGATTGAGTGCTGCTCCGGTGATCTGGCTGATCTGAAGGTGAAATCTTATGACGTAGAAGCATGGTCTCCGAGACAGAAGAAGTACTTCGAAGTCGGAAGCTGCTCTAACCTTGGTGATGCACAGGCAAGAAGATTAAAGATCCGTGTTAATGGAGAAAAGGGTAAGTATTTTGCACATACCTTAAATAATACCGTAGTTGCTCCTCCGAGAATGTTAATTGCATTCTTAGAGAACAATCTTCAGGCAGACGGTTCTATCCGTATTCCTGAGGTGCTTCGTCCTTACATGGGTGGTATGACAGAGATCCGGTAAATATGAGGAACTATTCAGAACTACATTCGCAAAACCGCTGTTTCACAGTTTATGTTCTGCGAATGTAGTTACAAATATGAAATATTGACACGGATAAGGAGGTGAATTCTTTGCATAAATATATGAGAGCAATCGGTTTTAGTGAAGTCTGGAACCGGAAGGAGCTGCAGAAGCTTTTAACAGATGTAGTTGTTGAAGGAAAAGAAAGAGCATATACTTCAAACGGTGATGAAACCTTGCTTGCATCATTCAGCAAAGAATTTGCTCCTAATATTGGTGTTACGGTATGTGGCGAATTTGATGAAGATGATAAATTTGTTTACGAATATTATTTTCCATTTTTACGTGGAAGTAATATCACCACACAGGAGGATGTTTCCATTGAACGACATGCTTCTTTGGAATCCTATGCCGGAGTCTGTGATGATGTCCGTATTGGAGTTTCACTGATTTTTTATCTTCAAAACATGATTCCTTATGTAAGAGCCAAGAATTCCAACAATCTGCCGATCCGCGGAACAACATTGACTCTTTCCGCACTTTCTTTGTCTGGTACAATTATGATGCCGTTGAAGAAAACGGAGAAAGATCTGATCCGTAACCAGCAGACACTTCGTGACCGCAGCCAGTTATTAAATGCGGCGCGCAACGGAGATGAGGAAGCTATTGAAAATCTGACTTTGGATGATATGGATACCTATTCTGCTATTTCCAAGCGGATTCATAAGGAAGATGTTTTTACTCTGGTAGATACTTATTTTATGCCATATGGAGTGGAATGTGACCAGTATTCTGTCCTTGGAGAAATTATTGATTATAATTTTATAAAAAATACGCTTACAGATGAAGAAATTTGTGTTATGATATTGAGTTGTAATGATTTACAATTTGATGTTTGTATTAACAAAGCGGATTTGTTTGGTGAACCTGCTGTTGGACGTCGTTTCAAGGGAACGATCTGGATGCAAGGTTACATCAATTTTCCGTAGATTTTCGTTCCCATAGTTAAATGGATATAACAAGCGCCTCCTAAGAAGTAGCCATGGTTGA
>CAVJLN010000106.1:0-6579 GCA_963650485.1 Bacteroidaceae bacterium | reverse complement strand
CCTGCAATTATACCAGATATGTGATGATTCCCAGAGAATGGGAAAAGGATCTGGTAGGACTGCAGTTTGATGGGGTGATGATGCATACCTCTATTGATGTGAACGGCTGTAAGGTGGGGGAACATCATTATGGCTATTCTCCTTTTTACGTTGATTTGACGGATTATGTGACCTTTGGTGAAGAAAACAGAATTACGATCAACGTAAATACCGGCGTGCAGCCCAGTTCAAGATGGTACACCGGTTCCGGTCTGTTCCGGGGAGTGACCCTGTGCCACAGTCCGAGAGTATTTATCCTGCCGGATGGAATTAACGTGGTTACCAGGGAAGTTACGGATCAGATTGCTTTTCTGGAGGCACAGGTAGAGATCGGAAATGAGACACTGGAAAACCATATGGTGGAAGTAAAGGTGGAATTGTGGAAGGAAGGTGAGCCGGAGGAAAAGGCTGTGGCGGAAGCGAGGCGCATGATTGAAGTTGGAAAGAATAATCGGGAAACAGCCAGAATTTCCATTCATCTATCCAATCCATTGCTTTGGGATGCTGAAAATCCCAATTTGTATATCGTGAAGGCAACCGTAACAGACCAGGGTGTTTTCCGTACCCATGGTACACCGGTTCCGGTACAGACTGTGGATGAAGCGCAGACACTGTTCGGTATACGGACCATCACGGCTGATTCCATAAGGGGGCTTCGGATCAATGGAAAGTCCGTCAAGCTTAAAGGAGGCTGTGTTCATCATGACAATGGCCTGTTGGGAGCAGTCGGTTTATATGAGTGTGAGGAGAGAAAGATAAGAAAGCTTAAGGAAACCGGCTTCAATGCAATCAGAACCGCGCATAACCCACCGTCCAGAGTGCTTGTGGAGGCCTGTGACAGATTGGGAATGTATATTTTTGATGAGGCTTTTGATGCATGGGGAATGGCGAAACGTACCGGAGACTACAGCCAGTATTTTGAAACCCTGTGGGAAAAGGATCTGACTGCATTTGTCAAAAGAGACCGGGTTCATCCATCGGTTATCATGTGGTCTACAGGGAATGAAATACCGGAAAGAGGTGGACTGAATCAGGGATATTCCACTGCTGCAAAACTGGCGGAGAGTATCAGAGCCTTAGACCCGACAAGACCGGTCAGCAATGGAATCTGTTCCTTCTGGAGCGGGTTGGATGATGCCATGGCAAAGGGGCAGAATCAGACACAAAATGCAGCCACGGAAAAGAAAGCGGATTTCTGGGAAAAACAGACCGAGGCCTTTACCAATGGACTTGATGTGGTGGGCTATAACTACATGGAAGATCTCTATGAACGGGATCATGAGCTCTTCCCGGAACGCGTCATGCTGGGGTCTGAAAATTTTCCGAGAGAAATTGGATTCCGATGGCCGGTGGTAGAAAAGCTTCCTTATGTGATCGGAGACTTTACCTGGACAGCATGGGATTATATTGGAGAAGCCGGAATCGGTAAATCTCTGTTTGTAGATGAAACGGATCCGCTTGTCGAAAAAGGGCCGTGGGCGGTTATGCCTCCGTCTACTACCTTTTATCCGTGGCGGCTTGCCAATGATGCCGATTTTGATATAACAGGTATTCGAAAGCCCCAGGGGGATTACCGCAGTGTGGTATGGGGGAGCAAACGCACATATCTGTATTCTATGCAGCCACAGAATTATGGTAAGGCAGAAGTGATCAGCATGTGGGGCTTTACGGATGTGCGTAAATGCTGGAATTACGCAGAATTTGAAGGAAAACCGGTCGAAGTCACAGCTTTTTCGGGAGCAGAGGAAGTGCAGCTGCTGTTGAATGGAGTACCTGTTCAGAAGAAGAAAGTTCAGAAAGATGGAGTTTTACCGAACTCTGTCCGGTTTGAAATTCCTTATGAAAAGGGTGTGCTTGAAGCGGTAAGCTATACAGATGGAAAAGAAGTCAGCAGGGATCGGCTGGCAACAACCGGGCAACCGGCAGAAATCCGTCTTATACCGGAGAAGAAGGAACTGCATGCGAATGGACATGATGTGGTCTTTGTACAGATTGAGATTCTGGATCAGAATGGTCTTCTGGTCACGGATGCACAGATTCCGCTGAAGGCAGTTTTTACCGGAGTGGGAGAGCTGTCCGGTTTTGGAAGCGCAAATCCTGTGACAGAGGACAACTATACACTGTCTGAAACACATTCCTTCCGAGGAAGAGCCATGGCTGTGATCCGGAGCGGCTATGAACAGGGAAGTGCAGAACTTGTGATAGAGAATGCACAGCTTGGCAGCTTCCACACGGAAATCAGAATGATTCCGTAAAACATATGAAATTATGAATATAGGCAGATAAATAATGAATATTGAGCCGAAAACGGATATAAAATATATCTTTGTATCCATCAATTAAGGAGTAATAGCCAATATCATGCAATTTCCCCTCAGCATATGACAAATCGGAAATATTAAGTTGTTTTTTCTGAGTCAGAATATTTATCTGATCAGAGTATGTAATAAAGGGTTTAATTGGTTTCTTTGGCATATTTTTCTCCATGTATTTTTATACAAAAAAGGAAGGCCCGCAGGTCTTCCTTCCGGTCGCAGGCATCGCAAGTTTCTGCAACCTGATCATTAACAGATGTATTACCACTAATGTCCGCTAAATGCAAGCGGTATTTGGGCTGAATCTGCAATATTATTATATGTAAAGCTTAAAATTTTATGATGACTTTATTTGAAGGACACTTTTTATTGGAATAAAGTTGGAACAGATATATAATTAATGTTGGGACAATGGAAAATTATTTTTTTCGTAAAATTAGCAGATGTTTATGTATACATAAGAATTGCAGGTGATAGTTGTGAATATAGAAGCATATGATGCAGAGTCTTTAAGAAGGCTTGTCAGACTTCTTGAGTATGAGAACAGAATTTTAAAAGAAAAATTGAGAAAAGAAAATATCCCGTATGATGAGGTGAATCCTTTTGAGGAAACCATAGATAATGTGGAAGAGTACGATCCAGACCAAGGAGAGCGTATCGTCAATCCACCGTTTATAACAGAGGAAATGGCGACACGCTTCTTTTCCATGTTTTGGGGACGCGAGGATGTTTATGCAAAGCGGGGTAGAAATGGTGGATATTTTCCACAATGTGATAATCGGTGGAATGAAAGACTGTGTCCAAAACAGCGTGGCGAAAAGGTGTTTTGTGATGAATGTGAAAATACCAAGTGGACACGCTTGGATGTAAAAAAAATTATTGCACATTTATTAGGGTATAAAGAGGATGGCTCAGATGTAATTGGAGTATATCCGTTGTTGCCAAATGGTACATGCAGATTTATTGTGTTTGATTTTGATAATCACGAAAAGGGAGCGGAAGCAACAGATTTCGCAAATACAGATAATGAATGGCATAAGGAAGTGGATGCACTTAGAAAAATATGTGAGATTAATGGAATTAAACCGTTGGTTGAGCGTTCGCGCTCAGGTAAGGGAGCTCATGTATGGATTTTTTTTAAAAAAGCGATACCGGCTTCTGTGGCGAGGAACTTTGGCTTTCTATTATTGGATAAGGGCTCTGCGTCAATTAATCTAAAATCGTTTCATTATTATGACAGAATGTATCCGTCTCAGGATGTGTCAAGCAGAATTGGAAATCTGATTGCTTTGCCATTACAGGGACAGGCATTAAAAAATGGCAACAGTGCCTTCGTGGACGAGAACTGGAATGCATATACTAACCAGTGGGATATTCTTTTCAAAACAGAAAAACTGGGTATGGAAGAAATTGAAAAATATATGGCAAAGTGGCAACAGGAATTGGCAGAGACCAGAGGAATGCTTGTCAGTGTTGATATGAACAACAGACCGAAACCATGGAAAAAGAAGTGTGAGTTTGCAAAAGCAGATGTTATTGGTAAGCTTCACATGGTATTGAGTAACGGAGTATATATTGATACATTGAACCTTATGCCGAGAATACAAAACCAGATACGTAGTCGGGCTGCTTTTGATAATCCTGAGTTTTATAAGAATCAGAGACTTGGATATTCAAATTACTATAATTTTAGTGCTGTATATTTGGGCAAAGACGTTGATGGGTACATACAGGTACCGAGAGGATTGAAGGAGCGAATTATTGAGGAATGTAATAAAGCAGGGATTGTTGTAGACATCTCTGATCAAAAGGAAAAAGGACATCCGATCAGAGTTGCTTTTAAAGGGGATTTGCGGACACAGCAGGAACTGGCAGCGGAGAAACTACTGACATATTCGGATGGTGTTTTAAGCGCTGCAACTGCATTCGGAAAAACAGTGGTATGTAGTTATCTCATAGCAGAACGGAAAGTAAATACTCTTATTTTACTACAAAGCAAGGATTTGCTTAACCAATGGGTTGATGAACTGAATAAATTTCTGGATATCAGGGAAGAACTGCCTGAATATGAAACCAAGACCGGCAGAAAGAAAAAGAGAGACAGTGTGATAGGAATTTTGCATGGAAGCAAAAATACATTGACAGGCATTGTCGATGTCGCAATGGTAGGTTCTATGTATAGTAAAGGAAAGTTTAATGAGCGGATTAACACTTATGGAATGGTCATTATGGATGAGTGTCATCACGCGGCATCCAATACATCTATAGAATTGTTACAGAAAATCAATGCGAAATATGTTTATGGAGTTTCTGCTACACCAAAACGGGGAGACAGCATGGACAAGATTATTTATATGATGCTTGGGCCGCTTCGTCATAGATTTACAGCGTTGGAGAGGGCGCAGGAGCAGGGAATAGGACATTACTTTGTACCAAGGTATACAAGAGTTGTGGACATTGCTGACAGCAAGGATGACATTAACAAAGCTTATAGCCTTATTAGTACCAGCAAGGTGCGTAATGAGATGATTATAAGTGATGTGAAGATGAGTATTGCACAGAATCAGACACCGGTTATTTTAACCAGATTCAAGGAGCATGCAAAACTATTATATGATATGCTGAAGGATGAAGCTGAGCATGTATTTCTTTTGTATGGTGATAATTCGGATAAGGAAAATGCAGATATACGGGTAAGATTAAAGCAGATTCCTAAAACGGAAAGTCTTATTTTGGTTGCAACCGGACAGAAGATCGGAGAAGGATTTGATTTTCCGAGACTTGATGTATTAATGCTTGCTGCACCGGTATCCTTTGAAGGACGTCTGGAGCAGTATGTGGGAAGATTGAATCGTGACTATGAGAGTAAAGAAGCCGTTTATGTGTATGATTACATAGATCCACATGTGAAATTCTTTAATAAAATGTATGCCAAAAGACTGAGGACATACAAGAGAATGGGATTTTCCATATGGGCAGGAGAAGAGCAGTCGAAACAGGCGATTCATGCAATATATGATTCCGGTAACTATACGGAAAAATTTGAGCAGGACATTGTAGAAGCTGAAAAGATGATTGTGATTTCCAGTCCGGATATACGGCAGAATAAGATTGACAGATTATTATCACTAATCAAAGGACGACAGGAAAAAGGAGTAAATGTCACTGTAATTACAACAGATCCGGAAGATGTTATGTTTGGTAGTTCAGAATTGTGTCATGCATTAATCAGAGAGATGCAGCAGGTTGGCATCTGTGTTGTAACAAAAGCAGAAGTAGAAGAAAGATTTGCGGTAATTGATGATGAATTGGTATGGCATGGCGGTATGAATCTTCTTGGTAAAGTAGATATTTGGGATAATTTAATGCGTATAAAGAATCATCAGGTAGCGGCGGAACTTTTGGAAATTGCACTAGGTACTATATCTGAATCATGAGGAAGGTTGATGACAAAATGAAAAAACAACTCAAATGCTACATCTACACTCGTGTATCCACATCCATGCAGGTAGATGATTACAGCTTAGATGCGCAGAAAGATAAATTACATAAATACGCTGATTACCAGGACATGCAAGATGAATCAGGCAATAGAAAAACGAATTTCACGCCGCAGCTTCACAAAGGAGTCCGTCAGCGTAGAGAATGAAAAAGAGATACGAAAATGGATTACTGAAATAAATGAAGTGTCAGGCTTGAATATTGAGTATGTTGCAGATGGAAGCGAGGCATTTGGCAATATCAGAAAAAGCTACGGTATGTTTACAAATGTGAGATCTATGTTGTCACTATAGAAACGGTACGATTACAATGTCTGTTGATCTTGGGGCAAGATTTGATTTTGTGGATCTTGGAATTGCCATGAAACATTTTGAAATCGGAGTAGGAAAAGGAAAATTCGAATTACAAAATGGTGGCGAATGGAAGAACAATAGTTAGGAGATGAATGCATGATTCTATATTTCTCAGCTACGGGTAACAGCAAGTATGTGGCTGCCCGTATTGCAGAGGTTATTCATGATGAAATAAGAGCGATTACGGACTGTATCGCAGATAACAGCTTTATATTTAAAGATGATCGGATTGGGATTGTAACCCCAACGTATTTCTGGGGGCTGCCGAGTATCGTAAATGATTTTTTGAAGAACGTGGAGTTTCATACAGATTATCTGTATTTGGTAGCAACGTATGGCACTACACCGGGAGCAATCGGAGTTTTGGCAAA
>CAVJLN010000105.1:0-6824 GCA_963650485.1 Bacteroidaceae bacterium | reverse complement strand
GTAACCGTCGGCAAGTACATTAAGTATTTGTGCAATGCTTTTGTATTTTATGATAGGTTGCTACAAGAATGAGCAGGGCGAAATATCTCCGTCATTCTCTTTTGAAATGATGGAGATATTTTTATTATGACGGAGATTACAGTTTCTGGTGATTACACAACCTCATTTTCTATCTTGAATGTGGCCACAGTATCCATCAACTCCTGAAGTTGTGCCTTCAACATATCAAATGTTCCCTTTGTATGCTCGAACTCACTTTCCATATTACGAGTATGATCATTTATCTGCTGACTGTCATCTGCTGTCTGCATACTGGCTGTAGAGAGTTCTCCCATACACGTTGCCAAGGTTTTCATGGAAGCTTCCATGCTTTTTGTTTCTTTTGCATTCTCTGAAAGACTGCTATACATTGATTCCGTTTCATTACTATAATTCTCACCTGTCTGTGCAGTCATCTCCTGCTCTGGTACTATCTTTTCATCTATGAAAGCATATATTTCCTTCAAAAGGTCAACAAGATTATTGATGATTTTTACTGTGTTCTCATTTACCGAACGTATCTCAGAGGCAGATGCTGAAGAATCTGTCGCAAGTTTATTGATTTCTGTAGCAACAACAGCAAAACCTTTTCCTGCATCTCCTGCTCTTGCTGCCTCGATAGAAGCATTCAATGCAAGAAGGTTCGTCTGGCTGGCAATTTCCATAACTTCATCAGCTAAAACAGCTATTTTTTCAATTTCCTTTACTTCATCCAAAGCATTAACTAATTTTTCACGAATTTCCGAATTTACAGTAGTCGTACTCTGCATTGCCCTTGAAGCAGACTCTTTCATCTCTAGAGCCTGATCCTTCAGTTCTCTTGATTTCTCTGAAATCAAGACAATTCCACCTGTAACATTCTCCAGTTCAGACTTCACAGTATATGTCATTGATGTCGCTTCCTGTATAGAAGCTGCGCTTTCCTGCATATTGCAAGAAATTGACTCCGTAGCTTCAGCAACTGTATTAAGAATAATATCCAGTTTGTCTATGCTTGTAACCGCATCACTCATCCTATCAGAAGAAGAATTCGCTATTTCCAAAACTCTTTTTATTACTGTTTTAAAATTTTCCTGAATATCATTGATGTTTTGAACAAGATCCTTCATCTCATTTTTATATTTTCCGTTAATTTTCTTAGTCAAATCTCCATCAGGCTGTGCCAAGTTTTTTGTCGCTGCCAGCAGTTTTTTTACCGGTCTGACAACACCGGTCATTAATCTGATCATTGTAAAAATAATGATTAATACCGTTATCGTTATCATAACAACTGTACATATACCTGCAATCATACCAAGCTTCTGAAGCTCCATTATCGCATCCATGGATTGTGCATCAACTGCCTCTCTTATCATATCCAAGCTGTCATCAAGCTCCATTGAAATTTTGTCGAAGCTTTCCATATAGGCATTTCCTGCTTCTGTTCCTTTTGTAACATATAGGTCTGCCATATCAACCCCGGCCGAATAATAATTATCTAATTTGTCTGTTACCTGATAGAAATCAGTTCCCTCAACCACACCAATCTCTTCAATTTCTTTTATATCTGCAATGGCAGCGTCATAAGCAGTTTTCGCTTCATCGTACCCATCATCTAATCCATTTTCTCCCCTTGTGGCACAGACATCCGTCAAACTCTGTTGAATCTCTTCTATATGAAGTTGGAGATCCTTAATCATCATTTCCGTATAAAAATATTTATTAACTACTGTCTGCATCTGACTTGCTGTTTTATCTAGCGTAAATAAAGTGTTTATGGATAATCCAATAACAACAATCAGCATTATCAGTAATGGTATAAAAACCATTCCTGAAATACCTCTAAATATATTTGCTCTTTTTTCGCTTTTCATATAATTTCCTCCTGTCTGATATCAGTATAAGAGAGGAACATTCTTGTATCGTTCTTTACGCGTTCATTTTATGTTCGTTTTTCAATTTATTTATCTTTACCTGATTTTCCCTGCAATTCACCAAGAGTAACCTCTCCCCATGAATAATCTGTCATGTAAAATCCCGAAAACTGTTTTCCGACATTGTTATCAGCATCAAGGAAATCATAGAGGTCGCAGCTCACCTTGTCTGTCAGAATACGCCGCTGTCCATTGACTGTTTCTATCAGATACCCCACACCATACTTTTCCAGGGTTCTCTTCAACTGTAATGCTACTTTTCTATATCTAGTAAGCACAACGTCCGTCAACAACTCATCATCCCATAGAATACTTGCGGCTTCTTTGGAAGAAACAAAATTACCCTTCCTGTCCACCAATAATGCCAGTAATTCTTTCGCTTTTTTATTTGTGAATAGTACCGGTATTCCACTGACAAAGACCGCAAAATATCCAAACGTATTAATTCTCACACTGACAGCATCTTTATTGAATACATTTCCGTCTGCCTGCAATTCACTCAGTTTTTGATTTTCTGCTTTCAGCAATGCGTTTTCTCTTTTATATGTAATATCCTTGCAGCATATATACCCTTTATATGTTTCTATAGGAACTATCACGATCACATACCATTTGACCTTACCATCGATAAGCAAACGACATTCACATTCCCCTTCAATATCATCAGGAAACGCAATACGTAATTTTAAAAATTCCAGTTTTTTATCTACAATTTTTATATCCTCTTTAAATACATATTTATGCAGTAAATCAAAAACTGCATTTAACTTAAACTCTGAGATATTTAAATAAAGTGATTTTTCCTGTCCTAGAGATTTAATTATATGTATCTGATTCATCTGAAGATCAACCTGTATAATCTCATCATAATCAAATGCTAACTTCGACACGACTTCCTGCATCTTTTTCTCTATAATCTGCTGCTCATCATTTCTCGGTAATATGATACAGTGTATTGTCCCCGACAGGTCATTCTCATGTCCGCTGCTTATTAAACACGTTACCGGACATAAACTGCCATTTTTCTTGAATAAATGAATGGAACATTCTACCATTATCCTTCCACTTTCTACCTGGCTGATTTTTTTTTCGGTCTCCGTCCTTTCTGAAACTGGCATAAATTGTAAAATGTTATCTTTGGAAATAACCTTTTGGACATCATTATCAGAATAACCCAATAAATTTTTCAGAAATTGATTAAAATATACTATCTTATAATTACTTTTTCTTCTAATAACAATTATTCCGCAAGGAAATTTATCCAGCATTGAAAGACTGAATACACTTTTTATGGTATCATATTTATTTTTTTCGCTTTCATTCATGAGCAATTCCCCTTTTCTTAAGTAGTCCCATTCGCTTTTTCTCCCAATGATAGACAAATAGCATCTTCAAGTATAAATGGGATGCATTCCTTTTCTGTGTTTTTTATGTTCCTCGCTCGTTCTTTTTACAAATTTATAAACCTAGTAAGATGTTCTCTATAAATATCTATACCATTTTCACCAGATGATATTTGGCATCTACTCATCTTTAATTTTCTCTATACCACATGGATAGACACCTTGAGTCATTTCCTGTTCCTGTTTCACCGCCTGATAAAACTTATATCCGCCTGAAAGGTTGAAACAGGTAAAACCATACTGCGCCAGAATGCGGCATGCCAAATAACCACGAAGTCCAACCTGACAATTTACATAAATAGACTTGGCTCTGTCCAATTCATCTAAATGTTCCCGCAAACTGTCCAATGGAATGTTCTGAAATCCATCCAGATGTCCCCTTTGATATTCTTCTACCGTTCTCACATCAAGCAAAACAACACTGCCGTCATGTGGCAGATCATCCACTTCATTCCAATGGTACTGTCGCACTTTTCCACTAATCAGATTCTCAATCATGAATCCTGCCATATTAACCGGATCTTTCGCAGAGGAATACGGTGGTGCATATGCAAGATCAAGCTCTGTCAGCTCTGTAGCAGCCATTTCGGCCCGAATGGCTGTCGCTAACACATCAATACGCTTATCCACCCCATCTTTCCCTAAAATCTGTGCACCCAACAGCCGCTTACTTTCTTTTTCATACAGCACCTTCATGACCATAGACTGTGCATCAGGATAATAAGTAGCATGAGAAGCCGGAAAAAGTACCACTTTATCATAATCTATTCCTTCTGTCTGCGCAGTTCTCTCATTGATACCGGTAGAAGCCACCGTCATATCAAAAAGTTTCAAAACAGACGAGCCCTGTGAACCAGAATAATGACTGTTTCTACCACAGATGTTATCTGCCGCAATGCGCCCCTGTTTATTAGCCGGTCCTGCCTGTGAAACCAATACTTTCTGTCCTGTCACAAAATGAGTTACTTCAATCGCATCTCCTACTGCATAGATGTCTGGGATTGAAGTCTCCATTCGTTCATTCACAGCAATACTCCCTCTCACACCTAGCTTTATTCCAGCATCTTTTGCCAGCTGCGTATCCGGTGTCACACCTATAGCCAGCAGTACCATATCAGAACAAAGTGATTCGCCGTTATCGAACAAGGTCTGCACCGTATTTCCATTTTTACTGAATCCTGCGACAGTTTTTCCTAATCTAAGCTCAATTCCGAGGGTGCACATTTTGGCATGCACAAAACTTGCCATATCAGCATCCAGTTTTGTCATAAGCTGCTTAGCCTGCTCAACAATGATAACTGAAACACCCATTTGCACGAGATTTTCAGCCATTTCCAGACTGATAAATCCACCACCTGCTAGGACTGCTGTTTGGGGTCTATATTCTGTTACAAAATTTCGGATACGAAGTGTATCTTCCACTGTTCGCAGCGTAAATATCCGCTCGTTATCGAGACCAGAAAATGATGGAATACTTGGCTTTGCGCCTGGAGCAAGTAGTAGCTTGTCATATGTTTCTTCATAAACATTGTCCCAATCAAATGCATGGATTTTTATAATTTTCTTCTCGGGATCAATGGCAATTACTTCCTGACGAACTCGGACATCTATGCGAAAACGCTTCCAGAAGCTCTCTGGTGTCTGCAACGTCAATTCTTTTTGTTCCTCAATGATCCCACCCACATAATAGGGAAGACCACAGTTGGCATATGAAATATATCCACTGCGCTCAATCATGATAATCTGAGCTGTTTCATCCAATCGACGAATACGTGCTGCGGCAGATGCACCACCTGCTACACCACCAATAATTACAACTTTCATCCTACATCCTCTACCATAGCGATTATCTCATCCTTAGAATGATAACCAACAGATTTTGCAACAGCTTTATCATTCTTAAAAAGCATAAGTGTTGGAACACTAAATACCTGGAAGTGCTGCGCCAACTCCATCTGCTCATCTACATTAATCTTACCAATTTTAAGTACATCGGCTTTTTCCTCTGCAATCTCATGCAATACAGGAGAAAGCATTTTACACGGTCCACACCATTCTGCATAGAAATCCAGTAAAACAGGTTTATCAGAATTCATCACTTCATTTCTAAAATTTCCAGTGGTAATTTTTATCTCTGCCATAAAATAGTTCCTTTCTGTTATCGATCATTTTTGTTTTTCAATTTACATATCCCCTGTGTCATGGTTCCCATTGGGCAAAATGCACACCATGTACGGGGCTTGTAACACATTTAAAAAAAATCCCAGCGCAAAATAAATAATTGCATATATCCATAAATAATCATACCAATGTTTCTTTTTCATGCATCACCTCTCATTTTTAGCTCAATGCAGCCTGTGGGACATAAGTTTGCACACTTTCCACATCCTACACAGCTATTCTCTTCTACTACAGCAAAACAGCCGTAATGTACCTTAACAGCTCCCAAAACGCAGGTATTTTCGCATACACCACAGGCAACACATTGCGTCTTGTCTACGCTAGCACATCTTTTTGGCATACTAAATTCCCTCCTGTCTCGCAATGATTTGTAAAAGAGCATACAATGACAAAATCCTTCAAATTCTGAATCAGCAATCTGTGCCTTGAATTCCTCGCACATGCATTTTGTAGCTTCTGTTTGTTCTAAACGGCTTGGACAGTACCCTCCGGTTCGCATAAGCCCTTCACGAACTATGTTTACAATTTGTTTATTAGAATTCAGTCTAATTCTCATTCATATCACCTTGTTTCTCGTTACAAGATTATCGTATCGCTCAGCAAAATATTTTTCCGTGACTAAGTTACATTGGCATAAAAAAACGATGTCTTTTTGACATCGAATTTTTTTGACTATATGAATCTTTATATCTACTCTAAATTCCTTAAGCCATTAATATCAAGCAATGTTATTGCTCCTCGTTTTACATCTACCAATCCATCCTCTGCAAAATGCTTGAACATCCGTGCAACAACCTCTCTTGCTGAACTGATTTGCTGTGCAATCTTTTCATGCGTCATATGGATTACATTAGAATTCGAGCGCTCTGCTTCCGCAAGAAGAAATCCAGCCAGCCGTCTGTCTAGTCCTTTGAATAAAATCTGCTGCATTGCCCACATAACATCTGAAAATCGCCTTGTTGCCATTTCATACAAAAAACACCTAACATAAATATTATTTTCTGTGATTTCAGCGATAACATCCACCGGTATAATCAGTAAATCCGCATCCTGTTGGGCAATCATCTGAGTCTCAAAGGTAATCTGACTAATAATACACGATGCAGAAAGAACACATATATCCCTGGAGTATAAGCGAAATAAAGTCACTTCGCGTCCTTCCTCTGAAAGAAGATATGTGCGAATTTCACCTGACAGCACAAAAAACATCCCAAGACATTCCTTATTGCCGTTGTTTATAATAGTACCTTTTTCATAATGATTAACAAAAGCTCTCTGCCTGACTCGG
>CAVJLN010000104.1:0-6859 GCA_963650485.1 Bacteroidaceae bacterium | reverse complement strand
TCTGTAATTGCCAGTATTACTGATAGAAATATCACAGCTGACTTAGCAATAAGAACTCTAGAAAGCACTGGCTTCGCAAGGATTAACAACCACAAATTTAATACTTCATAGTGATCAAGGCAGTCAGTTTACATCCAAAGAATTTGTTGAGTTCTGTAAATCTGTTGGGATAAGACAGAGCATGTTTTGTGCTCATAATATACTTGTGTTAGGAATTAGCGAACAAGCAAACATTTTAACAAGGAGGCACACATGTATAACAGCAGTTGAATCTAAACATTCACTTAAAATTAAATATTTAGAGAAGCCACCTGCTCTTCCCCGTAGAAAATCACTTGTCGCAGAGTCAATTCTATCATTTGAAAGTAGGTGCTTAAAAAGCCACAGCTTCAGTGGTAGAATTGAGGTGATAATAAAATGGGCACAGGTAAAAGTGGCCGATACTTCAAAACAAAAGGAAGCGGCCGAACTGTTGGAAGTTTTGCTCAAGTGCACTCAAATGAAGGAACATTTAAAACTTCACAGGTAAGAGTTAATGGTAAAGTTGTAAATCAACTTCGTCTCGAAAGTGGCGGCCATGGACAGGCCGGCATGGATTTATTAGACAAATACCATATCAAATATAATGTGGTTAAAACTCTTCCAAACGGAGTAAGAATAGGAAATGTTCCTAATCATGATAAAAAATCAAAACGTACTGGCACTAATCAAACATGGTTTTCAAAATCATGGACTGCAAAAGATATTAAACAAGCTGGTGAACATGTTGCTGGATTAAAAAGCAATCGCCGTATCCCTGATGGGAAAACAATTTACGGCACATGGAAAGGTGTACGTGTAGGCGTAATTCGAACAAATGGCTCAATTGCTACAGTATTTCCAGATTCAAATCAAGGTCCAGCATTAAGGAGGCGTAAATAATGGATATACAAAAACTTAAAGATGTAATTCTCGAAAGAGAAACTACAAATGATGAGTATGATTATGGCATTGAACAGTGTCATAAAAAAATGCTTGATATTATTTCTCAAGATCCAGAAGGAACTATAGCTTATCTTAAAAATGAATGCACAGCTAGCGAATTCTCATGGCTGAGCGAAATATTTGATGAGATTGCAGAAACCACTAACAGCCGCGAAATTATCGATGCATTTTATTTTCTTCTTGAAAAATATCCAGAAGAAAGTGAAACATATAATATTCGCGCCTTTGTAGAAAGTGCTGAGCAATGTCTAAAATGACAAAAAAGAAAAGCAGTTAGCAACCCAAGTCACCACCTGCTCTTCTCCGTGATAAAAATCACTTGTCGCAAAGTCTATTTTATCACGGGGATGTCTGCAGTACAATCATATTTTAAAAATCCCATGTGGTAGAATGGAGCACTATATGAAAACACCTAAGTGTATTATTGATGACGGTTTTCGTCCTGATCTTGTAGACGGCGCAGATTTTGATGGAATATTTGAAATTCCTCATGTACCAGGGCCAAAGGAAATTATTATTCCTGACAGAATGATTCCGTTCACCAAAAGAAAGTATTATGATTCTTTCAAAGAATTTATTGTCTTCTATGAGCATGATATTAAATTCAGGGAAATCCTTACATCTACGGATGATTATTTAGATGAGCTACAACAGTTTGCTGGTATCGTTAATCCAGATTGTTCCTTGTACAGAGACATGCCTCTCACACTTCAGATAACAAATACCTACATGAGTCGTGCTGTCGGTTATAAATTTTGGAAAGAGGATCTTTACTCCGTTCCTAATATTCGTTGGGGTGATGAGCGAAGTTATACTACCAAACTATTTCCTGAACCATTTGCCTTTCAGGGCGTAGATAAACATAGTATTGTGTCAATTGGCACCTATGGCTGTATCAGAGGCTCAGAAAATAAAGAACATTTTAAGAATGGCTTATCGGCTATGTTAAAATACCTTGATCCTAAAGTTGTTCTTGTTTACGGTCCTATGCCTGATGATATTTTTGCAGAACATCTAAATCGCACACATTTCATGCGTTTCGATGATTGGACATCAATCAGAAAGAAAGAATCTGCCTTTGCTAAGGACTTAAAAGATTCTCCTATTTTTGAAGATGGTGAGCTTATCGGTTATGAGACATATTCTGAGAAATAGATTTATAAATTTTATCTAATTGAAATAACAAACCCGCCAAAGAATATCAAGTCATTCACAGCATCTGTGCTTTCTTGACATTCCCTTGCGGGTTTGTTTGTTAGTAATCAAGACTCTTAAGGCTAAGAGTCTTATCATAAATATTCATTTTTATCGTACCGTGGCTATTTCATAAAGTTGTATATTATGGGGTCCCTCCCCACTTCGTGCGGTCCTCCCCATAATCATGAATCAGTTGTAAATAAGTTGTAAAAATGATCCTGTCCATCTCCCAAAGCCTGTAAACTCAAGCTTTCTCACGCAAAGTTAATACCATGCCGTGGCAGACGAAAAGTATTTTTATCATATTCTTATAACTCCTCTTCTTTCTCCACTATTATAGCTGATCGTACTTGACCGCGCTCCCTTTTGCCTTTTCTACCGGATACTTTGCTTCATTCTGCGACATCTTCATACTTATGATCTCATCCGCATCCAGCTCCAACTTATCTAACAGATTCTGGCTATAAACCAAAACATCCGCCAGCTCCTCCTTGACATGCTGAAGATCATATTCTTCATCAGACCACTGGAAACACTCCAATAACTCGGCCGCCTCAATTACGATTGATTTTGCAAGATTTGCTGGCGAATGAAACTGCTCCCAGTCTCTGTCCTCTGTAAATTTTCTAATTCTATCTATCGTTTCCTGCTTCATAATTAAACTTACTCCTTTATTTTGCTGCTTCCAATAATGCTTTCTGAAGTTCTGGATCACAGGCATAAATATACATTCCATTAACACCTCGTGTCATTAAGACTCTCACTTCATGCTGAATCAATATTTCACCAAATTTCTGTTTTGTTCCATCAGATAATGTTCTATTTCGAATTGCCTTCTCATTACAGCTTTCCGAAGGATCAAATATTACCTTTCCATTACGATATTTAACAGATGGTCCAAGAATAACTCCAGCGTAATTAAGATCAAATCCTTGAATTGTAAATGTTGAACCAACTTCATTTATCGTTTGCGGTTGTTCAGCCCACGCTAATCCTTTGATAGCTCTTTTTTCTTTTCTTGTAAGTTCGGACTCCAACTCCCTATTCCAAGGCTTGTGCCATTTCCCAATCATTACTTCCCAATATCTCATAAGCCTGTCCTCTGGTTTATGAATGGAACTATATTCCCAATCATAAGTTGCAATCACCCTTGATAACATCGAATCACTTTCTTTTGCTCTTTTCTGAATCTCCACATCAAGTAATTCAGGCTTATCAAATACCTTGATATCATATCCTCCTAATGTATCTGGAATTTTCTTTAAGCATCTCTCTTTTGTAAAGGAATCAATCCAATCCATTGTTGCAGAATCTACCTGCATACGAAGTTGCTTATATAATGCAATATGATTATTTTCTGCTTTTGCTTGGTTTCTGTACTTCTCAAGAATCTGAGATTCCCAAAACTGCTCTGTTGTGAGAATCTGATTTTCATCAAACATTACCACCGTCACACGAGCTCTATCTATAATGTCTTTTAACTGATTTTCACCTCGATATGACTGTTTGCCTTGTGTAAGAAGCAAATGTGCTTCATCAACAAAAACACCTTAACCATAATTGGCTAAAGTGCTTCTATTAGTTCATTATTAAATTGTTGTGAGTCAGACAAATTTGAAGTTGTTGTATTCTATACTGATACATCAATAGAATTACAAACTAGCCTATTACCATTTTTGACAAGTGTCGCTTCCACTGATTTTCTTGTAACATTATCAAGAATACTTGTATCAAATTTTTGTCCCGGTTTCCAATTTGGATTAGCTGCTTTCACTGCTGCATACATGGCGGATCTATACTGGCATTCATATTGTTCCAAAGTCCATGTACCACTTAAACGTTTATCTTTATTCACACTTAACTGATAATCTTTGAAAATATCTGAACGCTTAGTTGTGTCACCATTTGAAACACCGTTTTCTTGGATAAATTCTTGTTTTACACTATCAAACATCTTTTGGCGATATTCCTCAGATACACTCGTGAGTTTCTGCCACGATGTACCTTTGCCAGTAACATCCATTCCTGCCACTCCATTTGCATTCAGTAAATCACCATCTGAATCAAATTGTTTCATCAAATTCTTAATAATAGTATCTCTTCCACCGAATGTTTCATATATCATCTTTTCTTCTGGTGACATCATAGATTCATTTTGTATAACACCTGATATCCAACCCTTTTCTTCCATTGCTTTATACTGCTTACTTTGGGTATTTACCTTGCCACCTGTTATATTACCAGTTGCATTATTATATGAACTTATATTTAATGACATAATATTCACCTCCTTGCTAAGGATAAAATCTATTTACATATTATGTTCATAAACCTCCATATCCTTGACTAATAAGAATATGAATAATTTACCTTCAATGTTCCTGTCACTGTTGTTACGACACCTTGTGATGCAATAGATACTGTCCATTTTCCATCAGGATCTTCATTTCTGAATTCTGTAAAGGTATATGTTGTGCTTGTTGTACCACATGTTTTTGTAGCTACAGTTCCACTAGGTGATGTAACTTTTAGAATGTAACGAGAACTTCCACTGCTTACACGACAATTAACCGTAACAGATGTAATATTTCTTGTATTTCCTAAACAAGTACCTAACGATAATAAAGAAGAAGCCTCCAAGCCGTTCAACGAATTTAGCTTTGTAGTTGTTTTTGAAAAGTATGTTGTTCCAGTTGTTGCCGCAACAGATATTCCCTCATCTGAAATATTTGATACTTCAGCCGCAGATACAGGCACAACAAACATAGTGCATAATAATACTAATACCATCATACAAGAAATTTTACGTTTCATTTAAATACCTTCTTGTAATAACAAAATCAATTATGTAACTGGTTATTTCAGTCTAAATCATCAATCTCCGCTCTTTATTTTTTATCTTCTGCTGAAACAACCTTTATCATATTTATCGACATCAGCCAGTGAAATCTTAAGTAGGACAAACTACATTAGTTTTGGTAATCTTCCTATTTAGTAAAATATCTTTTCTTGTTTTTCTGACTTTTTCAAAAAATAATTTAATTTTAAACACCCCAGTAGTTCAATTTATCTACTGATATCATTCTTTCACCTTCCAATACCCGGATTTATTTGATCCGACTCTTTCAATAAAGCCTTTTCTCTTCAGAACAACAATGTTATTCTGAACGGCCGTTTTTCCAACACCAACCAGAATTGTAAGCTGAGGCTGTGTAACATTAGGATTATTGCGGATTTCCATAAGGATTTTTTGCTGTGTATCGTTGAGTTCGTTTAATTTATCTACCACATTATCTGCCGGGTTATCTACCATATCACCATCAATACGATTAAAAGGCAGATTTACCACAATGGAATTTTCTCTGAATTCAAACACATTTTCTCCGTAAACATCTGTAATTTTGGGAACACCTCTTCCAGAACGTTCACTGATGTGTAATTGCAGGAAAAGGTCTGACAGTTTTTGATTAACAGGAATAGATTCACCCTGATAAAATCCCTTTTTTGTTTGTCCCGGAGCAAGCGCACCTCTAGATAATATTTCTATCCTATTGCTATATACAGTAATCATTGGAGCATTGCCATCAACCCATTTGTTATGAACAAATGCATTGACTAGCGCCTCTCGGAAAGCATCATTATCAAATAGAGGAACATCTTTCCTCTGAAGTCTTCTTCCTCTTTCATCAGTCTGAATCAAATTTATGACATCACCATATTCCAGGATTTTATCCAAAGCTAACAATATGCATGTATTTCCGAATTCCTTTATGGAAAACAAGGGTGAGCTTTTACTTTCTCCGCGAAAAATAGATACACGTATTGGCATGTGACAATCATCTGAGAGTAGTTGCGCCATAACATTATATTTTTCATCATTGGTAAGCAACCCAAGATTTTTCTTAAATGTGGCTTCCTTCAAATTGATTCCGCGACCGGCATAATATGTAAACAATCTTTCAAATGACAATTCCTGATATTCCGATTCTGTATTGCAAATGGATGGCAAGCCATTCTTCAGTACATCAAACAATTGTGCTTCCCTCTCAGGATATTTTGCTACACTCTCTTTGCTCGAGCCAATGCGTATATATCGTATTCCATCAAATGAAGTCGGCACTTTAACCGCAGCCGGAATATCGAGAACTACAATTCTTTTTTTATTGATTTTTATCTCATGAAAGGTGAAACCAATATCAGGTGAAACAGATCTTGCCAGATAATGCTGAAAAGGCTCGTTTTTAACATCCTTCTGATAATTTATACTGGTTCCTGTAATTTCATGAGTTTTGTCATTGATTCCCCAGATGAAATATGCGTTTGTTTTCCCCTTTATAGCAGCAGCATTTGAAAGAGCAGAAATGTACTCCCCTATTCCGTGTGGTTCGAACCAGTTTTCTTTAAATTCAAACCATTCCTCTTCTGAATATTCCAATAATGACTCCACTATTTTTTCATAATTATCCATAAAGTGCCCCTCTTTTATCTGCCGGTTTTATCTACCACATTATATCATATGTGGTAGATAAAGTGGTAGATAAATCGCACAATAAAAAAGGACTCCCTCTCAACAAAGGAATCCCTTGACTTAACAGACGATAAGATCGTTTTCCACACGTATTTTTTGACAGTACACAATATAACTGTACTGCTATAGTTAATTTGTAACACCTTTGTC
>CAVJLN010000103.1:0-7084 GCA_963650485.1 Bacteroidaceae bacterium | reverse complement strand
TAAGACATCGCCCTTTCACGGCGGTAACACGGGTTCGATTCCCGTCGGAGTCACTCGTGTTATATTTTTAAGTTGACGAGTAGTCAATGGAACGATATAATATGTATTAAATGGAACAGACTGATTACGAATGAAAATCATCTGAACTATGATACGTGCCGATATGGTGTATGCCGATGTGGCTCAATTCATGACAATTGTTGAATGCAATGAGACAATTGTAGGCAGAGCAGGCTGATTACAAATCAGCTGTGCTATATAATATGCCGATGTGGCTCAATTGGCAGAGCAGCTGATTTGTAATCAGCAGGTTATCGGTTCGAGTCCGATCATCGGCTTATTGGACCTTTAGCTCAGTTGGTTAGAGCAACCGGCTCATAACCGGTCGGTCCTGGGTTCGAGTCCCCGAAGGTCCATTTTTTAATTAAATATTCTTTTTGGCCTGGTGGCTCAGCTGGTTAGAGCGCCGCCCTGTCACGGCGGAGGTCGTGGGTTCGAACCCCATCCGGGTCGTTTGATTGAGAAACGCGTTAAACGGGTTTCTCATGATTTTTTAAGTGAGCATTGTTATGGATTGTCGCATAGCGGCATGAACACAGTATGACAAATCAGAGATTTGTTATCCCGCGTTCACAGCCTAACCACTCATCTATCGATCAAAGCCTTATGAACACAAGTGTTCAACAGCTTTAATCAATATCTGAGCTGCTATGCTCCATCATACACGAGGGATCTTAGCTCAGCTGGGAGAGCATCTGCCTTACAAGCAGAGGGTCATAGGTTCGAGCCCTATAGGTCCCACTCATCAATAATTTATTGGTGATGTGTCCGCAGGTGTGGCGGAATAGGCAGACGCAAGGGACTTAAAATCCCTCGGTGGCAACACCGTGCCGGTTCAAGTCCGGCCACCTGCAGTATAGTATGGGAATGAATTCCGATTAGTTTGTTACTGATCGGAGTTCTTTTTATGTCCATAAGGCACTTAAAATATCCCAGCAGGTTTTTGAAACCAATTTTCTCTGCGTAGCATTCAGTGTAATATGCCCCGTTAAATTCAGAACAATTGCTTTGTGCAACACAGTCAAAGCCATCTGCTTGATAAGATAAACGGTTTGCGTGTAGTTACTGTTGTCATCAGCAGACGGAAAACCAAATCCACTCAGCACTTCGCTGCCGTCTGAAAGTACATCCTGACAAATGATCGGATCAAGATAGCATTGCTCGACAAACAAAAAATCCTTGTCATGTGCTAATGCTGCATTCATATATGCCTGTACTGCTGCGTATACAACAGCCTTGCTATCCCCTGCATGCTGGCACTGCACAAAGTCAATATCTTTCATGTAATTACTGCGACAGAAAATATAGGTTGCATTGATTAAATCTTCTTTAGCCGGATACAATGCATAGATGGTTCCCATTGGCAACTGCGCCTTCTTACTGATCTTGGACATAGATGCGCCCTGTATTCCGTTTGCAAGGATCATATCCCGTGTGGTTTCAAAAAGGCGTTGTTTTTTTTCTTCTGTTTTATCTAACATATCGGTACACCAATCCTGAAAATCATTTTTATCTATTCAGAGTTATGCAAAATCGTTTTGGGCGAATGTTTGCATTCAAGCAGAATAGCAACTTTATTTATTATAACGTTTATATATATTTTCTGCAAGTGAAGACAAAAATGCTGAGACAGTCTTAAAAATGACATATCACATTGACAAAATGATATGTAGACACTATAATCATGCAATAAGAATGAACATTCATTCATTTATAGTAGAGAGGTGGGATATTTATGAAAAAAGCGTTTGTTGGCGCAACCATTATCAATGGAAACAAAAAGGTTCCTATTTTGGAAAATGGAACGATTATTGTCGGAAAGGATGGTTGCATTGAAGAAATCGGCAGTGGTATTCCTTTGAACAGATCCATGGAGGTTGTGGATGTAACTGGTAAATATATTATGCCAGGTCTGATCAACGCGCATGTACATTTATTCAGTAATGGAGCTGCTGCAAGTAAAAGTGGTGCGGGGGGAAGCATGATCGATTTTGCGTATGCTGTTTTGCGTTCACCGCTCGGCAAGGTGATCATGACTCCTGTTTATAAAAATATGTCCAAAGCGTTTGTTAATGCAGGTGTTACTACCGTACGTGACTGCGGTTCTTTTTTTCATCTGGATATTGCCACTAAAAAACTTGTAGACAGTGGGAAAATAGAAGGACCACGTATCATCCCCTGTGGACCATTAATTATTGCGACAGGAGGTCATGGTTATGCTATGCCCAGTTCAAAGCAAATTTCCGGCGTCGCTGATGCAATCCGTGCTACACGAGAAAATATTCGGGATGGTGCTGAGTGGATTAAAATCTGCACCACAGGCGGAGTCACTGATTCCAAATTTGTAGGCGGCACCGACTGCACCCACTTGAATCTGGAAGAAACCAAAGCCATTGTAGACGAAGCCCATCGTCGCAATATTATGGTTGCCAGTCACTGTGAAAGCACGCTTGGTATGCGAGACTGCCTGGAAGCTGGCGTAGATACTATTGAACACGCCTCCACGATCATGCCGGACATGGTTGAAAAGTTCCTGCACAATCCAAAAGCCTTGCGTGGCTACACGGCTGTGATCCCTACACTTTTGGCGGGTGGCGCGATGCATGAACATCCCTATGAGGATACCCCTGCAAACCGCATTATCATGGAAAACAGTCGATATGTGGCTAAAGGCAGTGACAATGCCATGAAGACTGCAACTGAAAACGGCATAGCTGTTGGTGTAGGAACCGATTCTTCCGTGCCATTCTGCACACCGTACAATACTTATATGGAACTGGTTAAAATGCAGCAATTGACCGGGCTGGATTCGTTGGGAATTATTGATATTGCTACTCGCGAAACTGCCATGATCCTCAACATTGATAAGGAAACGGGGACCTTGGACAAGGGCAAAGCTGCTGACTTTATCGTATTGGATAAGAATCCGCTGGAAGATCTGAGAAACATCAAAAAACCTGGTCAGGTTGTAGCACGTGGCCGCCACTATGCACACCCATCATTCAAAGAATATCCCGGTATTGAATAAGGAGACAGACAATGGAAAATAAAAACATCACAAGAAAAAGTGTACTTGCCTATGGTATGGGAGGTTTTGGCCGACAGTCGCTATACATCATTCAAAACACATTTTTGCTGTATTATTTTGTCAGTGTTGCAGGATTAAACTCTGCAGCAGTCGGTATTATGATGATGTTGGCAAAGGTATGGGATGCTATTAATGATCCTATCATGGGTTCTCTGGTTGACAATACCCATTCGAAATATGGCAAAGTACGACCCTATATTCTGTATGGTTCTGTACCACTTGCAGTCTGCTTTTTTGCTATGTTTGCCATTCCTCAGGGATTCGGTCAGACCGGTAAAATGATCTGGGCCACTTTGTTTTATGTAGCAACCGGCATGCTGTTTACATTGGTTGAAGTGCCTTCTCAGACACTGCTGGTTCGACTGACGGATGATTCCAGTGAGCGGATGCGGCTGGCACGTGCAAAATCAGTAATCGGCACTTTCGGTGTCATTTTACCACCCGTTGTTATTCCACTTATCATGGAAAAAGCATCTGATCAGTGGCTTGCTTATGCAACAAGTGTTGGTGTCTTTGCCGTAGTGATTGCCGTGACTTATCTGATAACCTTTGCAGGCACAAAAGAACGGGTTGAATGGAATGAAGGTTCCCACATTGGTCTGTTTCACGGCCTGAAAGTACTGTTTGCTAACAAGTACTATCGGAAATATACGATCAGCTATTTTGTATATGGTGCTGCCTCTGCGGTGATGAACGGCGTCATGATGTTCTATTTTATAGCACGTTATCAAAAAGCCACGCTGACTACCATGTTGGCGCTGATTATGATGGTTGGTATGTTCGGTGCATCCATCTTTGGTAAAAACATCAGTGATCGTTTTGGAAAAGCCAGAACCTGCATAGGAGGTCTTTGTCTTTCCATTGTAGGCCTTTTACTACGCATAGTGACCGGCGATGCAACCATGTCAATCATGGTTGGAGGTATTTTCTGCTACAGTGTCGGAGTAGCCCTTTATATGGCCTGCCTGTGGCCAATGATTGGGGATGCCATTGACTATAGTGAACTACAGTCCGGCATTCGTCCGGAATCCATGGCTTTTGCTGGCGTGACTCTCATCAGTAAAATTGGAGAAGGAATCTCTACTGCTCTGATGGGGATAGTACTGGGGATCATTGGTTATGTTCAGGATGCAGAAATGCAAACTTCTTCCACGGTTCTTGGACTGCAGCATCTTAGTTCGACGGTACCGCTGATCTTCGTGGTCATTATGCTGTTGATCCTGCTGACTAATGATATGGATAAAAAACACGCGGAATATGAGCAACAGTTGACTGCTCAACGCAACGTGGCGAATTAATTATCATACATAAATTATCTCAAAGGAAATACTTATACAATTTCATTAACATATGATAAAATGTAACTATCCGAAGTAAGAGGAAACCTGAATCCTATTGCCCGGATAGTTACTTTTGGTTTATGGTTTAAAAGGAGTTAAGAGAGTATGGATAAGATTAAGAAGAATTTTGGCTTTGGCTGCATGAGACTGCCAATGAACGGATCCGAGGTAGATATCGAGCAGACCAAGAAGATGGTGGATCTCTTTTTAGAAGAGGGCTTTAATTATTTTGACACAGCTCATGGTTATCTGGAAGGTAAGAGTGAACTGGCAGTCAGGGAATGCCTGACCAGCCGTTATCCGAGAGACCGGTATATTCTGACGGATAAACTGACCAAAACGTATTTTAATAAGGAGGAGGATATCCGTCCGTTTTTTGCAAGCCAACTGGAAGCGTGCGGCGTGGATTATTTTGATTTTTATCTGATGCACGCACAGACGGCGGAGATTTTTTCTTTCTTTAAATCCTGCAGAGCCTATGAAACAGCCTTCGACCTGAAGAAGGAAGGGAAGATCCGGCATGTTGGACTATCCTTCCATGACAGGGCAGAGGTGCTGGATCAGATTTTAACGGAATACCCGCAGCTCGAGGTTGTACAGATTCAGTTTAATTATCTGGATTATGAGGATCCGGCGGTACAGAGTCGGAAATGTTATGAGGTATGCTGTAAGCATCATAAGCCGGTTATTATTATGGAGCCAGTGAAGGGAGGCAATCTTGTGAATCTGCCGGAGGAGGCCAGGCAGGTATTGGATAATCTGCATGGAGGCAGTCCTGCAAGCTATGCGATTCGTTTTGCAGCAGGCTTCCCGGGTGTGATCATGGTTCTTTCCGGAATGAGCAATATGGAACAGATGACGGATAACCTGAGTTATATGAAGGATTTTCATCCTCTTGAACAACCAGAGCTTGCAGCAGTCCGGAAGGTACAGGAGATTTTTCTTAAAAAGAATCTGATTCCCTGCACCGCATGCAGATATTGTGTGGAAGGATGCCCGATGAAAATTTCAATTCCGGATTTATTTGCCACAATGAATACGAAGCAGGTTTACCATGACTGGAATGCGGATTATTACTACAACAGTGTACATACCTCGCCGGGGCATCGGGCATCTGATTGTATTAAATGTGGCAAATGTGAAAAGATATGTCCCCAGCATCTGCAGATCCGTAAGCTTCTTGAAGATGTGGCAAACGAATTTGAGAAACAGGTATAAGAATAAGAAATGGATCCGGATGATCTGAAATAAGAAAAACTATCGTGGAGATTATAGAACAGAATGAGTGACAGACGTTTTCAAAGACTGGAAGAGAATATGATGGACATCATAGCGGAGCAGCAGGCGAAGCTCGGATACTTAAAAGAACCGGTGCGGCTGTATTATCCATTAAGTTCCTTACAGCATCTCACAGGGATTCAGGGAGATGCGGAGGATATGAACCGTGAACTTCAAGACTTGGCAGAAGAGGTAAAGGACACCCTCGGCAAGGTACAGGTCAGTCGTTCCGTGAAAGAAAAGGATCGGTTTTGTATCTTTTGTCCGAAGCAGGCTTCGGAATATGTGCATGAACATAAGGAAAGGAATCCCTTTATTTATGAGCTGGTACAGTTATTTTCCGGACAAGGAGTCACGATGGAGCAGGTGATTGCTTTGTTTGAGAAGCAGAAAAGCGCCTATGAGGTAGAGACCATTCCGGACGGGGATTTTGACGTGGCCATTCATTTTTTAGATCATTCTGATCCATATTATTATTGTTTTAAGGATGAGGGATGTCACATGAGCTATCATAGATTCCTTCAGGAAGATTATCTGGATCTGCTGAATTGATTTTTCGTAAATACAGAGAGAAGAAACAAGATGTTGACGAATGGGATTTTCGATATACAATAGTAAGGGTAGCGTTTCAGTTACAGATCTGGTTCGGGCAGATACAGAAAGGAATTTTCAGAATGAAAATCGGGATAGTCTCGGATATACACAGTAATATCGCTGCCTTTCGTGCCTGCGTGGATTATCTGGAAGAAGAAGGCTGTGATGAATATTTCCTTTTGGGAGATTATGTTTCGGATACTCCGTACACCAGAGAGACACTGGATTTTTTATATGGGTTTATGCAGACGCATACGTGCTATCTGCTTCGGGGAAACCGGGAAGAATATATGCTGGCACAGCGGGAAGACCGCATGGCCGGCAGGGAAGAGAAAAAGTGGATCTACAATTCCGCAAGTGGAAATCTTCTTTATACTTACGAACAGTTGACGGAACAGGACTTTGCATTCTTTGAAAAGCTTCCGATCAGCTTTGTTTATGAGAAAGAAGGATATCCTTCGATTACCTGTGCACACGGTTCACCGGAAAGTGCAAGAGAGCTGCTGCAGTTCGATGGAGAAAAGGTGATAGAGTGGCTTCGGAAAATTCCGACAGATTATCTGATCTGTGCCCATACACACCGGAAGGGAACTAAAACGGTTGGAAAAAAGCAGTATTATAATCCGGGATGCGTTGGAATTGCCATGGAGGATGCGGGGTATGCGCAGTGTATGATCCTGCAGGGGAAGAAATGCGGAACAGGAAATTCGTGGGAGCCGCAGTT
>CAVJLN010000102.1:0-7164 GCA_963650485.1 Bacteroidaceae bacterium | reverse complement strand
CTGCAAAAAATGCATGTTCCCAGGGGGAATCGAACCCTCAACTAGTGCTTAGGAGTTCGAGACCGACATAGAAATATGCATCCACTTAAGTCAAGCTAGGTCAAGGCAAACCCTTGATTTTACTGACTATTCTATTACATTTTGTCAAAATAAGAAAACCAGTTTTCATCTTGGTAAAACACCTTTCGGTGCGCATCCGACGCTCGGAGCACCTGGAGGATTTAACTATTCAGTTCCATCCAGTTCATTCAGTTGGCCATCGTCACGAATCAGCTTCGCAACAATGATTATTTGGTTTTCTTATTAGATTAACTATATTATAACGTGTACAAGGTCGGCTGTCGATGGTTTTTTGACCATGTTATATTCTTATTAACTCACGCTCTCTTTCTAATCCTTTAATTCTCTTTCTATCTCTTCAATTGTCGGCATTGAACTCTTATAATCATCCGGAATTAAATTATTTATCTCATATTCTGATATTCCTACTGGCACATTTACCATACTTGTTGCATATTGTGCCAGCACATTATCCTTCGTTTTACAAATCAACAATCCAATTGTTGCATTATCATTCTCCCCACGTAAAATTCCATCTGTTGCAGCTATATATGTTCCCAACTGCCCCATATCACCTGGCTCAAATGCCCTTGTTTTAATTTCTATTACAACATAACAATGCTTCTGTATATTGTAAAATAGCATATCTATAAACTGTTCTGTCTGTCCTACAATCAACCGATATTCTCTTCCAACAAACGCAAAACCTTTACCTAGTTCTAATAAAAAACTTTGTATATTATTCATCAATGCGTCCTTCAGTTCTTTCTCATTATATCCCACACGCATAGTTAAAAAATCGAAATTATACGGATCTTTTGTTATTTCATTTGCCAAATCCGTTCCTACACCTGGTAACATTTTTTCAAAATTGGTTATAGCTTTCCCGTCTCTTTCATATAAGTTGGTATCCAAAAAATTCATAAGTACTGCTCTGGACCAATTATTATTCATAGTTTGTCTCACAAAATATAATGCCTTATCTCTATTACCTTTGCATTTTGTCAAAATCTGAATATGATGCCCCCAAGGAATTTTAAAAATTATACCCTCTTCAGAATCTGCAACAAGTTGTTGCAAATTTTCCTTTTCACATTTTGCAACAAGTTGTTGCAAGTTCTACATATCTTTATACA
The DNA here is from genome assembly GCA_963650485.1 of Bacteroidaceae bacterium. Taxonomy (GTDB): domain Bacteria; phylum Bacillota; class Clostridia; order Lachnospirales; family Lachnospiraceae; genus Suilimivivens. The sequence continues at coordinate 5,968 of CAVJLN010000102.1, read as the reverse complement.
TCTCATCCCTATAATAACAAAAAGAGCGGGTGCCTTACCCGCCGTTTGGTGGACCCGGGTCTTTCGACCAGCCCAATAAAAGTACTTTAAATGTGCTTACAATAGCTCTTTGGTTTTCCGAGCAAGATAAAGGGGAAGATTTGTGAAATCTCCGTCTTTGCGATAGCCACGCCTGGAGAAACGGAAGGCATGTTTTGGTTTGTGATCTGCGATATATTTCTTGAAGGAGGGAGCCGATTTATCTTCGCCACCCTTGGCTTCAATGGGAATGATTTCCATACCGATTTGTAATACGAAGTCAATCTCTCCGTTTTTGTCGGAGTAGTACCGAGGCTCTACCTCGAACTGTCCGCGAAGCTGTTGCAAAACATAGTTTTCTGTCAACGGACCCTTGAACTGATAGTCCGATTTCAGCAGAATAGCGGCATTATCAATGCCTGCCATATGCTTGAGAAGTCCTGTATCAAAGACAAAGAGCTTGAACTGATCAAGCTTATCAAAAGCAGACAACGGATGCTCCATCTTGGACACATTGTAGACACGGTTCAACATCCCCGCTGAAACCAGCCATTCAATTGCTTCTTCAAAATCTCTGGCTCTGCCGCCCTCACGAACAGCACCGTACATAAACTTTTCATTCGGCTTTGCAAGCTGTGCCACAATGCTACGGAATACCATAAGGATGCGCCCACTGTTGACCTTGCCGTTGTGCTTAGAAAAGTCATTTTCATATACTTCAATCAGTTCTCGCTGAATCTGCGTTACCTTGGCAGGGTCTTTGTACTTGACCCACGAGGATACACATTCCGGCATACCACCGATGATGAGGTAATAGTTGTAGGCTTCCAGCAAGCGATTGTGGAAAATCTCCTCGATAGGCTGATTTTTTTGAATACTTTCATAAAAGGTATATAGACCAGAATCGGTAGCCTCCAAAAACTCGTCAAAAGTTAGAGGATAGATGTCCAAAAGGTTCACCATACCCACAGGATAGGACTTCGGCTTTGCCAAAAGCGTTCCCAGCAGGCTGCCTGCGGCAATTACATGGTATTCGTTTGCTTTCTCTTTGAAGTATTTTAAGGTATTCAGGGCTTCGGGGCACTCTTGAATTTCATCAAAGATAATCAAGGTTTTCTCTGGCTCAATCTTCTCACCCTCAATCATAGAGAGTAGTTCGACGATACGCTGGGGATTTTTGTTTGCCTCGAAGATAGACTTCAGTTCATCTTCCTCGTCAAAGTTGAAATAGGCAAAATTATCATAATAGTTTTTTCCAAATTCTTTCATCAGCCAGGTTTTGCCAACCTGTCTTGCACCCTTAAGCACCATGGGTTTTCGTTCGGGGCTGTTTTTCCATTGAATCAATTCTGAAATTGCATTCCGTTTCAAATAAATCACCATCCTTCCCAAGTGGTGATTATAATATAACACATTTTTCTTGAATTTTTAATATTAATTCAGCACATTTTTCCAGATTTTCAAGGAGCTCAAAATCACATTTTTCGACATTTCCTCGCTTTACTCATCAAAATCAGGATAATATAAGTAACCTGCATAAAACAGATTCCTTAATTAAGTGGAAAACCCTGTCGAAGAATGGAAGACTGGCAACTCCCATTAGTCAAATACATACTCTTCCACTCCATCCAACCACTCGTCAGAACTGCTTTTTGAAATACGATACTTATTCCCAATTTGAACCCAGCGAAATTCATTCTTCTTTAAAAGCTCATATACCGTTGGTCTGCTGATTCCAAGAATATCTTGAATTTCCTTTACTGTGTAGCATCTTTTTTCTGCTTCGTTAACTGCAATTGCCATAAGATTATCTCCTTTGTTTTTTCTTTATCTTAACGCGATAATCTTGGCTTGTCTGCGCGTAAGTTAGCTATTTTTTCATTTCACGGTCAATCCATTCCATAATTACCCCCACAACATATTCCTGCTCTGTTTCTGTTAACTCCTGTCCTTTTTGAATATGATGCCATTTTTCAAGACAGTCTCTACAGCAAGTTGCTGTGGCATGCTGTGCCACAAAAACCGGATGCCCTCTCATCGGTGTCTGCTTCCCATCATTTGGTATATCAGCAGGTGAAAGGCGTTTTCTGATGAAATCACAGGCGTGCTCTCGCACTTTATCCATTCCCTTTTCTGATACATAGCTCCGATCGTTTGCCTTCAGGGAAAAACTGCTTCTGAATTTTGACTGTGACAGGCGTTTCCATAAATTTCCTTCGTAGAATGCCGGTGTCTCACATACCATGGAAGGCTGAATACTCCCTTTGTAAACAATCATCTTATCTTTCTTCTGTGATGTTATTGCAGATGTAGCATTGCCGGTATCAGACTCATTTTCTGTCTGATCCATTGCTTCCTTCAAAAGCTGTGTTTTCACTTCCTGTGCTTCTTTGCTGTCCGACTGCAAACGTCTTTTAAGCCAGGTATTTCTCCCGGTGGTTGTCTCGTTTTTTATCGCATAATAGACTGCTTTCTTCTCTCCAACCAGCACCAGAATCTTTTTTGCCCTGGTCACACCGGTATATAAGAGATTTCTCTGCAACATAACAAAATGGCTCATGGTAAATGGCATGACAACGATCGGATATTCACTTCCCTGGGACTTGTGGATGGTCACTGCATAGGCAAGTGTCAGTTCATCCAGTTCCGTCACATCATAGACTACTTCCCGTTCATCAAATAGAGCCGTCAGTTCCCGCTCCTCCATATCTACCTTCGTGATGGTGCCGATATCTCCATTAAATACTTCCTTGTCATAATCATTCCGGATCTGCATTACCTTATCATTCAGCCGATACTGTGTTCCACCTCTTCTCAGGAAAATACCTGTCGGATTCATGGCCTCCTGCAGAACCTGATTCAGATTCACTGCGCCACATTCCCCTCGCTGCATGGGAGTCAGCACCATCACTTTAGAAGAAAGGGCTGTTTTTACCGCCTGCCATTGAATTTCATCATAAGTGATTTCCGAAGAGGCAGCTACTTTCTTCAGTATTTCTTCTGCACCCTCGGCTTTCTTCATGCTGCAGGAGATAAGTCGAAGTAACCGCTTTGCACAGCCACTTTCTGAAAAATAATAAGGCGGCAGATAGATTGCTTCCTCTTCATCTGCCACATCCCGAATCACATCATTTGTCCGGATCATCTCATCCAGAGTGATCTCCAGTTCCGGCTCTTCCACTTCCAGAAGTTCCCTAGCTCTTCCTATCAGCTGCTCTCTTGTCGCATAACAATCACCTGATTCTGCCAGTTTATTCAGTGTATAAAAAATGCCACTGCGCAGACGGACGAATTTGCCTTTATCAATTCCCATCTTCTGTGCAATTAAGTCCGCTGTCTTAAAACCAATCCCCCAGATATCATCTGCAAGACGGTATGGATTTTCCTTTACAACCTCAATACTCTCACTACCGTATGTCTTGAAAATCTTTGTTGCATGGGAAGTACTAACCTCATGACTTTGCAGAAAAAGCATGATGTTCTTGATTTCTTTCTGCTCCTGCCAGCTTGTTTTGATCCGGTCTACCCGGACTTTTCCTATCCCCGGCACTTTTAGTAGTTCATCTGGCGCATCCTCTATGATATCCAGCGTATCTTTTCCGAATTTCTCTACGATTCTCTTCGCAAACTTTGGGCCAACTCCTTTGACAAGACCGGAACCAAGATATTTTTCAATTCCATACACCGTAGCTGGAAGTGTCTCTTCAAATTTCTCCACGGAAAACTGACGTCCATATTTGGCATCCATCTTCCACATACCTTCCAGAGCCAGTACGGATCCAACATGAGTATCCGGCATCGTACCAACGACTGTGACAAGCTCGTTGTAATTCTTTACAGCACATTTCAGGACTGTGTAGCCATTTTCCGCATTCTGATATGTAATTCTCTCAACTACACAACGCAGGTGCTCCATGTCTGCCTCCTTCTATCTGAGGGATCATCTGCTCAGAATCAGCTTGACAGCATCAATCAGGTCTTCACTAAATCCTTCTAGTTCATCCATCGTTATCACTTTATCTCTCACAAAATATGCGATATCCCATATTGCCGTAGATTTACGAAGCTCAATCAAGACTCCTGGATGTTTCTTATCCTGTTTGAGCCTTTTTTCCAGTTCCCAGAAATGATCTGATGCGTTTCCAGGAGATGTAAGCAATTTTACGTATTCTCCCGTTAGTTTTTCCATATAATGTTCCTGCCAATCTGACACTCGCTCACGATAAAGTTTCCAGTCTGCTTTTGATATTTCCATTTTAATTACCCTCCAAATTTTACGCCAATTTACTCTTATAACCCTCTACTTTTTACAATCTCCTTTTCCCTTTGCTCCAATATTCCAATGTAATTGTCCAGCAACGAATTCATATCTTGTGGTACTCCCTTTTTTATATCCCCGGTTCCTGCTAAATCCTTTATTGCTTTTTTTTCTATCCTGTCTTCTTTAAAGAACATTTCAAGCTTTTCTTCCTGTATCCATGCTTTTAGTTCTTCATCTCCATCAGTAAAATAAGAACTGAACTCTCCATCTTCAAAACACTCTGATAGAAAATATGGCATATAATCATAATATGGTTTTTGACTTCTACGCTGCATACTTCTATCCTTCAGTATCATAACATTACATCTTTTCTGACCTAAATCAAACAGCCTAATTAGTTTCATTACAACACTATTTTCCAATGGAAGCAGTTCCGTTATGTGTCCCGATATTGCTTTTACAAACTCCACCTTTTTATTTATATCCCCATATTGACTTAACGTCTTATAATCGTTGATGCGAACAAGCACAAATCGTAATGGCAACCACAATGAGAAGATCGTATCCGCACATACATTTCCATCAGTTAAAATACAATCCAGGTCATTTTTCTGCCTATACTCATCATGCTCTTGTTTATGTGTATTATAATTTTCTTTCGGCTTATTCAATTCATAATCAATCCATGCCTGTATTTTCAGGTTTATCGGCTTATATATGATTTCTCTGACTGCATCTACCAAACCGTAATAAAGTAGGCAATCTTTAACCCTTGCTTCCGGATGTGAATATTCAACAATAATTCGTCCGGTAGGTTCAACCACATACCAGATTCCATGTTTCGTCTGTTTCCAATCTGGATTAGAATATCTTGTGATGCTGTCGAAATAACTTCCCGATGTACCTCCGCAGATTATAATGTCCGGTTGATGCATATCTATTTGTTTGCACAGCATTTCGCCATTATCTATGGCTGCCGCAGCAATTTGCTCTGACACCGATGTATGTCCACCTGATGTCTTTTTCACATTTACAACTGCAATCTGTTGTAAAGCTGATATCCTCTGATCCTTTGTTATGGATTCCAACTCTGCCCATGGGATATCCCGTTCCAAACCATTGATGCCAATTATCCATCTCGTAACATTGTCCCAAGTTTGCTTTCTGCCACCTTCCTGCAGAAACTTTCTTAGATCCCAGTTCTCCCCACCATTCACTTCCTTTAGCAAAAGCAGGATCCTTATCTTGCTGTTCCAGTAAAATTCATGATTAACTATTCCGTCTCTTATAAAGCCCTGAACCTTTGCCGCCCAATCATCCAAGAAAGTGTTTTCTTTTTGCAAGTGTTCATTTGTCATCATTTAGCTCCTCCTCGATCACACAACAAATCGTCTTTATATGCAGCATTACCTACTTTTTCTTATTTTTCTTTACAAACTCCCTATACTCATCACGAACTATTGCATACGAAATCATATTTATAATGACCTCAATGACCTCCGGGTCATCTATCTGCCATAACCTGTCATTTGTAAGACTCCCCAGATAAAACTTATTTCCTGATATAAGCTTAGGATAGCGGCTTTCAACAAACATTCTCAGCTCATCCACCTTACCACTTCCAATATTTCCTATGGCAATTTTACCATGATGGAAAAAACGGATCTTGTTACCTTCTGCAAGTACATT
>CAVJLN010000101.1:0-7191 GCA_963650485.1 Bacteroidaceae bacterium | reverse complement strand
CGGTGGTTCCCTGGGTGTTGCTAATTTAGTTTTTAATAGGCTGACAGCTTTTTCACTGTCTCGCGATCCGGTACTTCAAACTCCCATTCTGCATCTAAGTCAATGACTGTCGGAAGTATGTTGTTGAGTGTGATAGTTTCGTATGTGCCGTCCGGCCTCCAATATTCCATGCTAAGGTCGTAGCATGTCACTCCCTTGAACGTGTCCTCTGATATGGTCGTCGTTGGCTCATTATCTTCACACAAGACAATCCGGAGTTCTTTGTGTTTTACAGTCATGCCCCTGTTTAAAATCGGCACCTGAGTCCTGCAATCGTAGACTCTAACTAGCGGCTCGCAATCCGATAGCTTATGCCGACGGCCATCTTTAGAGATATAAAGCTCTCCGTTTTTGAATTTAATTTCTCGCAATAAGTGTCTTTCCATTCCATATTGTCCCCTTATAGGCTGCAGAAATTTTTAACTTTTCTTTGATCAATACCAATCACTTTGACGCTTTACCATGCTTTAAAATTCATTAAAACGCCCTATATTTTTATCCCCGCCAAATTGTTCTGCTATGATTTCTTGATGCTTCTTGTGTGACAACTCAGAAAAATGTCTTTGTTCTTCCTCTGTGGTGGCTTCTCTGCGTTTTTTTAACAATTCTCTGTATTCAGTTATTAACTTTTCTCTTTTACTTTGATTATACATACAACATTATTCTCCAATGCATCTTTTTCACATTCCAAATCTTCGAGAAAATATAAATAATCTTTGTGTTTTGACAGATACTCATATTTGTTATCTGTAATCATTTCAGTAACTTCATATCTTGAACTGCTTAAGACCTCTGCTTCAACTGTACCAAACATCGATAAGTGCTGTACACCGACAGCAGTTTGATTGTTTTCACATTCAAGAATAACAGAACTTCTTTCATAATCACTTATTCCACCATATGCTGCGGCTGTACCTTTCGCACTCGTCCAACTTTCAATTATGCCTTTTCTCGGCAGTTCATCTCCGACCTGTAAATCGGTAAACATTTTTACATCAGAGTTATTGAAAACCATCCCTCTGCTTATACTACCATCATATGCAGGCATCAGGTCAAGACCATCGCGGATGACCTTCGCTGTTTCTGTTTCACCTGAAAGAATCGCGCCATAATCACCACCAAAATATTCTTTGATAGCATTTTGAAATTTCTTTGCTTTTTCGTCTGAATATCCAGTGTCTAACTTAATTTGCTCAAACGCCTTTGCATTAAAGGTGTCTAACTCATCATATGGTATCTGTTCTTTATAACCGGTATATAACTGATCACGCTTTTCCTTCTGCGCAAGTAGCTCTGAACGCTTTACTGAAATACTTCTTATGTTTTGGTCAAGTGTTTTCAGTTTTTCGAATGATTCACCATCATCTGCTACATCGCCATAACCTTCTTCAATGGAACTGAAATCGCTGAACCAATCCTCATAAGAATAACCATCCGTCGCGTCACTGAACTGCTTTTTCAAGTCTGCGATTTCAGAATCTGCATCAGCAATCTTCTTTTTCAATTCAACTGTATCGTCTTTTTTGACTTCCTGCAAGCTCGACTTATTGCCGCCTACAAATAACTTTTTCCACTCCTCATAAGACATATCGTCAACGTAAACCGTCTTCCCGGTTTCCGGATCACGCGCAGCGCGTTTCTTTGGCTGGAACTCGTCATCGAAATACAGAGCTGTGCATCCTCTGCAATCGTGCTCCGGCCGTCAAAGCGATGCTATCAATTCCTTTTCCCTATCAGATAAGCTCCACCGAATCGCCGCTACCTTCTCTGCCGCTGCCTTCTCTGCTGCTGCCTTCTCTGCTGCTGCCTTCTCTGCTGCTGCCTTCTCTGCTGCCTTGTGTTGGGATAAAAGAAGACCACCTCCATAAATTACTTTTTTGGCTTCTTTTTGACTATCTAATTTTGAAATCAACAGGCATTCTTTTCTGGACACTTTCATTTCGATTCCGTACTTGCTGAACCTTCCCAGCATGGCGGCAGTAAGAACATGGTCCGGATATGCGTATTTTGGCGTGTTCTTCGTTATATCTGCTTTGTTTTTCCTATCTGCTTCTTCAATTACTTGCTTTAGCTCCGGAGCTGTTTGCGCTACCGTATCTCCTCCAAAACTTGTTACAAAGCTTGTGCTCACATTTGCACCGTTTTCATAGGTTACGTCAGCATTTGTAATTATGTGGTTGCACCTCATTGCCACACTCCTTCCAGAAAAGGCTGTTAATGTCGGAGCAAATAAAAAGAACGCTATGCCGCGTTCTAAATAAAAAGCAATTATTTTTGCCAGGATTGAAAAAGGCGGATTATCCAACACCACGCATCCCGCTGTATATTCATACGACTCATAATCCCCACCCGGATAAAAGGGGCGGACAATTTTGTCCGGATCAATATCATACTCTTTGCACGCCCAATTTTTTACCGCTTCATAAACCAGAGGCGGTGTATAGCAGTCATCCGTCGTTTTCTTTGATTTGAACTTATCTACAAAAGCCTTGTACTCAGCTGTTTCTTCCTGTTCTATATACTCCACTTAAACCTCCTTGAAATTTGGGTATAAAAATACCACGATGTCTTCGCATCGTGGTTAATCAATCAGTGAATTATCTTTGCAACAACAATTTCAGAAACCTGCGGTGGTTACCTGGGTGTTGATATTTTTGTATTACATTTCGTTGTTTTTTTGAAAAAGTTTTCTTGCCTCATTCAAGCTTATTGAATTTGCTCCGCCACTCATATCGGGGTGCTCATATTGAATAGGATCATTTTCCCAATCGCACACCTGACAAATATCATATTCATCAACAGTTGTTTGTCCGCAGCAGGGACAGATTTTAGGCGTTTCTTTCATGCTCATGCTCCCAGTACTTCTCTCCTGTGGTAACAGCTGTGTGAGACTTATTGACGAATCTCGCGGATCTCTTTAATCTCGGTCCTATATATCTCGGTGAGCCCATCTCTGCCTTGGATCAGTATAGAATCCTCTTGGCGCTCATCATCTCCGGCATCTTCCGCCTCTAAAATATCTATCCACTCGCCGCGCACAATATTGCCGTCAGTGCATATAACAAGCACCTCTTTATCAAGCAACCGGATGTTTTCGTCGATTATATCCGTCATCTTGTTTCCTCTTTCCGTGGTCTAGCCGGAACAATATGCCAACCCTTACGTTTGGAATAATGAATAATGCCGGTATTCGTAGGAATTCCCTTGTCGGCACGCCCTCGTTTGTAAATGCCAATATTTCCGGTATGGGTGAATCGCTCTTTGTGGTTCCACTCTCCGGTTACTGTATGGAGAAATTCACCGTTGCCGGAATAGCTGTTGTAGAGCATTTGCGGGTCCGCTGTAAGTTCGCTTCTAGCAGGGTCGAAGTTGTGACTACCTCTAACATGTTTGGACTGATTGCCGGAGTTCATCGAAGTCGAATAGGTTTTAAGTTCTTTTGTGACCTCGCCCTCGAATGTATCATACCATGCTTTGTAGGGCTGCGTAATATATTCCTCTTTCCATTCGCTATAGGTCATATTGTCGACCTGAACCGTCTTCCCTGTCTCCGGATCACGCGCAGCGCGTTTCTTTGGCTGGAACTCGTCATCGAAATACGGAGCTGTGCATCCTCTGCAGTTGGGATGGAATGGCGGGGCGGTGGATCCTATCTGGAACTGCGTCATGGGGTAGTGCTTATAATCCATTTGAACGCAATACTCGCATGTATGGGAATCCAGTGTCTCAATTATTATGTACTCCTCAACGCCCAGTTCTTTGTAACAGTCATGCTGTGCCCGGTTGCCAATGGCGGCCGATTCCGTCATTACCAGCGTGTCGGCTTTCTGCCTGGCGTTCTTTATATCCTTCTTTACTTCCTTGGTCAGCGCTTTGATGGCTTCATCCGGAGAGTCTCCCGTGGCGATCTGTCTTGTGATCTCCTGCCGCAGGGTGCCGATCATCCGCGTCCTGTCTTCCCAGATACGCGCTGAAAATTCTTTTCCATCCACAGACCAGGGCGTATTTATTACCTTCTCTATGGCATTCTTGTCTATGCTGTTGAAGGTACCGGCCACACCGATACCCTTTTGCACTTCAAAGGCCGTGTGGTAATACTCTGTCTCGTAGATAGCTGTCAGGGCGTTCTTAGTTGATCTGTAATACTTTCCGTATGCTTCCTCCAGAATGGCTCTGATCTGCATGGAGAAGGCTTCCAACCGGGTGATATGTGCTCTGGCGGAAGCGTTCTCCAGTTCCTTCATCCAAGCCCCGTCAATGGCGTTCTCCATGCCTCTGTCGATGTACGTGTTTACATCCCACTTAAACTCCTCCAGCTCCGCAGCCACGTCCGTGACCCAAGGATGATGCGCCAGAATGGTCTCATCAGATACAAGCCCCTCACTGTTACGGGCGTTGTTGATAAGCTCGCTCTGGTTCATGATCATGTTCCGGTTGAAGACAAAGGTTACCTTGGAATCTTCAAAATCTCCCGCGCCTGTATTGGCCAGGTGCGCCTTTACAAACCAAAGGAGTTGTTCCAGCGCCGCCTGGAACTCCGCCTCCATAGTGCTTGCATCCATGTCAATGTCGTTGTACATGCTCTGGATGTTCATCTCGTTGGGCGTACCGCTCATCCGATCATCCTTGGCATCGTATCCCATGCAGTTCTCTATCATTGCCTTTTTCAGCACTTCCAGGATTGCCTTGTAATTGTCGGCGTTAACGCTGACCTGCAATGTCTTAACGTCACCCTGCACGCCGTCTACGCTGGTTACCTTGACTGCGCCATACGTAGACAGGTTCTGCCGGAAAGAACCCAGATTCTCGCCGTCATAGTTGACCAGGACAAGGATTGTATTCCTGGCATCCTCCTGCATGTTGTCGGTGAAGTTGCTGAGGATCGTGTTGATGGCGTCCTGCAGGCTCTTGGCACTCTTGATCAGAGGTGTCTCGTACCTGTTCGCTCTAAAGGGAATCAATGGAATGCGCGACCAATTATATCCCTCCTGGTGGCCGTTCCTTTTGGGGAGGTGGCCAGGTAACTGTTGTAAGCACCTTCCAAACTCCACATGTTCATTGCAGCGTCGCCGTATTTTATTTTTGAATTGGGAAAGATGTCGGAGTAAACGATCCTGTCCTTGTCCGCTTTAATCTCCATAATGGTGTTGCGGACATTCTTGGAAAAGCTCGTTGACAGGGTCTCGTTGTAAGATCCCGTCATTATTTTCTGATTGCAGTTGATACCCAGCACCCACTCCACAAAGTGGCTGACGGTGTAACTCTTGCCATGCCGCGGCGGCATGTTGACGATCAGTACACTGTCATTCCCTTCCAGGAAGCCTTGCAGGGTGTCGTAGAAGTCTTTTAAAAACCTTCTGTCCTCTTTATAGAAGGCCGGCGCCATAGTCCGGCAATACCACCAAAAGGAACGGCGGGAGAGCTCACAGCGTGCCGCCCTGGCTATATCCTCGCGAGATGCACTCATCGCTCTTCTCCGGCAAGCCGCAGGAGCTGTTCCGTACTCAGGCCCTCGAAAGGATTGTTAGGGCTTCCGGATACGCTGACCTTCTCCACGTATTCACCTTCCATCTTGTTGTCCAGGTCTATGGCGCGGCACCGATCGGCGGCGCTGGCCTGCGGATCCTCCGCGATGGCCGTCAGGATCTGCCGCTTCCTTACTCTGGTAAGACAGGCGGCTTCTGCCTGCTCCTCTTCGATCTCGCGGGCCTTTTCCCGAAGCTCTCTTAACCTTTCCTGAACCTTTCCTGACCTTTCCAGTGTGGGCGTACTGCGGCGATACGTCTTGTTCTCAATCTGCTGGATCGCTTCCTGTTCCTTCTGGTACAGTTTCTCTCTCGTTCTTGCATATAAGGAAACCCGCCGTCCCTGCTGATCTGTTACACGGGTTCGATAATACTGCATTCCCTTCATACTCACCGTACCCTAATCGGGAAGCATCATTCTTCGTGCCGCCATATCATTTCCTCCAATCCTGTTGATGCTTTCATTATTGCGGATTCATCGTACATACTCAACGATGTCGATTTTCACCGCCGAAAGCTTCTAGGTTTGCGATATGTCGCAGCACATTCCATCGGTTTTCTTATGGCCGGACCGCGAATTACGGAAGTATCATTGTCTCTGTCTGGCTTTAACACCGCCGCCGGTTGCAATCCGGCATTTGCTTCTGCGAAACCGCTATCGCCCCGATGGGCTTCATGGCGTGCAGTCGAAGGCTCGACCAAACAGGAATGTACCTGAAGAATGAGTATTCAGTTTTCAAGGGACATTCGGACTTTCGTCCTTACAAAGTAAGTTTAACAAGAATCCTCCGGTTCCGCGTTTGCCTCGTAGGCGCACTTTGGTTGTCCTTGCAGGACTACCTACGGTTTGTTTTGACTATTCAGTGTTCTATACAACCGGATTGGGGCAAAAAAATACCCCGTTGGTTTCCCAACGAGGCATCGAAGATGATTCTATTCTGTTTTCTGTGAACTGTTGTACATCTCTCCTGGTGACCATTTGAGTCACGGCCAATGTATCAAAAAAGCAAAGCTCATCTCAGTAAATCAGACAGGCTGTATTCTCCTTTGGGGATATTTGCTGTTCTGCGATACTCTTTTATGGCTTTCACCAAGAACTGTGGGTTACTGAAATACTGCTTCACAAAATCATACGACTTCACATCATGCATCCGAAGATTTGTTTTACAAAATTCGCTTGGTTTTTTCCCAGAACGCTTAAATTGATCATACACTCCTTCCGCATGAATAATCAGCATTTCAATTTCTGGAGCAGTAATGACATTTACCACGTCAATTTTCTGCTCATATGCTTTACTCAATCGAAATTCCTCTCTGCGAGAATCCAAAATCCGTATCACAGAAATCTGCTCATCGAATCCTTTCCGTAAGTATCGCTCCTCGAATCGTTTAGCACTTCTGCAACGGATAACACGTTCTTCCAACATTTCTTCTCTGTTGAAAATCAGAAAATCATTATCAACCAGTATGTCGATAATAGCTTCTTCGGCAGAGCCTTCACATATACACGCCTTGTATTTTGCTAATTCCATTCTGCTGCCTCCTTAATTGATCGAAGCAGCCAGGCTTTTCTTCAAGCGCATATACGCTTCATATGCTGGCGTTGTTCCCTCAAGGAAGCCGCTCT
>CAVJLN010000100.1:0-7588 GCA_963650485.1 Bacteroidaceae bacterium | reverse complement strand
AAATCTTTTGGTTCCGAAAAATATATCTGTGAAACATACGGTGTGACAGATGCCAAAGCATGGGCAAAAGAGCAGGTACGCTTAATGAACGAAGCAGAGAAAGAAGATCATGCTAAATTCAATATAGAGCTTTGCGCCGGAACAGATCTCGTTATGAATGAGCAGCGCCGTTTCAATGGTGGCTATCTTTTCCTTCAGGATATCTATTACGAACTGGGGCTTCACAAAATATGCCGTGCAATCTCAAAGAGACATCTTTTTGAATACGATCTCAATGACATACTCTCACGCCTGATTTATACGAGAATTCTTTATCCTTCTTCTAAGAAAAGCAGTTTTGAGGAAGCAAAACGTTTCATAGAGCAGCCTTCCTTTGCGCTCCATGATATATACCGTGCGCTCTCTGTCATCGCACAGGAATCCGATTACATACAAAGCCGCCTGTTCAAGAACAGTGCAGCAATACAAAAACGGAATACTCAGGTTATTTACTACGATTGTACCAATTTTTATTTTGAGGTTGATGCTGCCGAAGAGGATAAGCAGTTTGGAAAAAGCAAGGAAAACCGCCCTCTTCCAATCGTCGGTATGGGACTTTTTATGGATATGGATGGTATTCCTATATCCTTTTCCATATATCCGGGAAACCGAAATGAACAGGTCACCATGATTCCGCTGGAAGAAAAAATGCTTTCCAGTTTTGAACTGTCAAAGTTTATCGTATGCACCGATGCCGGTCTCTCTTCTGCAACAAACCGGGTATTTAATACCTATGATGAGGCTGATGGACTGCGTGGATACATCACAACGCAGCCCATTAAGACCCTGAAAGATTTTTTACAGGAATGGTGCATGGCGGATGACGGATGGAGCCTTGACGGGGACACATCCGGAAAGAACTATAAGTTATCGGAACTGGATGATGAGCAGGATAAAGACAAAATCTTTTATAAGACAAGATGGATAAAAGAGGAAGGAACCGTCCACACGGAAAGTGGGGACAAGAAGCAGATCATCGAGCAGAAACTCATTGTTTCCTACTCCATCAAATACCGAAACTATATGCGACGTATCAGGGAAGGACAAATCGAACGTGCCAGAAAGCTTGTGGAATCCGGCGAAAAAGCCATAAACCGCAAAAAACAGAATGATCCAAAACGCTTCATTAAAACAGACCACGCCACCAGAGAAGGGGAAGCCGCTGAACAATCCATAAGCTACATCGACCAGTCCGTGATTGATGAGGAAGCAAGGTATGACGGTTTCTATGCGGTATGCACAAATCTGGATGACAGCATAAGCAGTATCGTCAAAGCGAATAAACGTCGCTGGGAGATTGAGGAGTGTTTCCGGATCATGAAAACAGACTTTGAAGCACGTCCGGTTTATTTAAACCGTCAGGACCGGATACTTGCCCACTTCATTACCTGTTTTATTGCATTGATCGTTTACCGGTATCTGGAAAGGAAACTCGATAACGAATATACCATTGAGCAGATACTACCAACCCTGCAGGAAATGGATTTTATGAAATATGAGGGAAAAGGTTATCAGCCAGTCTATACTCGGACAGAGTTAACCGATGCACTGCACGATGCTTTTGGCTTTTGTACCTCAAAGCAGATCGTACCTATTGCAAAAATGAAAAATTTTTGTTCTCAGACCAAAAAACAGATAGTGTAACGTGCATTCGTGAAATTAATAAAAGTCTCGCAAGCCGCTTATAGAGCGGTCTGCGGGACTTTTTTCGCTAAAAGACTGTCAAAGATAGGGATATATACTAATATTAAAGTTATATGTTGTTCCGTCCTGGAGCTGCATATAACTTGTAAATTTAAAAGTATCGCACTTGCATTTCGCAAGTGCGATTTTTTTATTTATGCATTCTCCGTCCGCATCCATTGCAATATTCATCCTTCATGGAAACCCGGTTTCCGCAGTCCGGACATATTGCGTAAATCGCAGTACCACAGACGGAACAGTAATTGGCTTTTCTGGGCTGCATCTTTCCACAGTCAGGACACAGTAAATGTAATTTTATATAAATCCAGAGGCAGAGTACCCCAAACAGATTCGTTACCAGTGTAAGCAGACCGAACAGCCATGCATTGGCTCCTACCTGCCATGATTTCGACACTGCATACGCTGTTGTATATAACCAGTAGATGCATAAAATGATCCAGAACGCAGCCAGTACACAGCCTAAAAATACATAATCACCTGTGGTAAACGAAATAAGATTCTCCCAGTCCATTTCCTGCTTTCTCTCATGTTCCTGTTCTTTTCCTTCCCTGCCTTTTTCCTCATTCTGGAAATCCTGCTTCACATTTTCATCTGACTTTTCCATGACTTCCATCTGACTTCTCATCTCCGTAATCCTGCTGCCAAACCGGACTCCTGTTCCAATCCCGGCAGCAATGCAAAAGATTACCAGACATAGAATCAGATTACAGAATCCTTTTTTCGGATTCATTCCTGTTACCTTTTCTTTGATCCTGCTCATTTTCTGTTACCTCCTGTTCGTTTTCCATTGTTTTCCTTATCGCTTCTTTTTCCTGTCTGAAAAGATATAGGACATCCCCAGCACCAAGGAACATGCGATTAAAATGTATTGTACAAAGACGGCATTCCCTTCAAAATCCATGAACGGGTTATACCAGTCCAGAATATGAATTACGGCAAGCGCCAGACTACAGATGATACATACGTGAATCAACAAACCTTTTATCCTTCGAATAAATTTCATACTGCTTCACCCCTATCCCATGATAAAAATTCCATCCGGCACCTCATGCTCTGCCTTATACGGATGACTGATCACCTGATTCTGTAATGTCATAAAGGAACAATGTCCTCCATCGAGGTTATAAGCCAGCTTACATCCCAGTTGTTCAAAGATTGCCGCCTCCTCCTGTAAGAACATTCCTCTGGAATAATTCGGTTCTCTGCCGTCTACCACCAACAGACAGTAATGTCCCGGCTCATAGTAGCCAATTGCGGTTCTTGGATGCGATTCCCGGATATAATCCCAGGTCAGGAAATCCTTTTTTGCTTTTCCGTTCTCATCCAGCAGACTCGGCCCAAAGATCCAGCTCTGATAAGCTCCCTGATCGATGAGCGTCTGTGTATCCAGCTCCTGTGGCAAATAAATCTGCATGGAACCGTCCCAGTTTAAAACACAGGTCTCCATATCGGTTTTCTGGCTTCTGTAAATCACCCCGTTACGGATAATCGTTCCATTATCCTGATGACGGTTGTTATTGTAGGAATCCCCGTTCACCGCCAGCACCGAACCTAATCTTGCAGACATATCGGTGAGCTTTTCGCTATAACCATTTCCATAGGTATCCTGTGCAAATGCGGACTGAAAACAGGTAATATCTCCGACATAAATGTCCGCTAAGGTATAGGCCACCCTGGTTCCATACTTTTTGTGTTTTCCCTTTTCCGTGTAATCCTTAATTCCGCTGTCATAGCTCCCTTTCGTAATCTGGATGGATAGATCCGGACTGGAATAGGACAGGTCATCTGCTACTACAGACGGGGTAAAATGGTCAGCGAATTTCACATGCCAGTCCGCAGCATCCTTTCTCACCGTAGTGGTAACCAGGCCGTCACTTGTCACCTGGGATGGCTTCACTACCACAGACCCCTGCGTTACCTGTGCGCTACCGGCATTGTTCTCTGTATCATTAACCTGAACAGAGGAAGCCGCCGCTTTGATACCCTTTTGTGGAATCGTATAATTAATAATGTAAATTCCCAGTAACAACAACGCCGCAATACTGATGTCCACAAAAACAATTACCAATTTCTTTCCTGCTGCCTTCATATCCTGTCATACTTCCTTTCGAAATTGTTTTGCAAAATATCTCTGTAAATACGGAAGGAATCCCTTAGTACATGGAAATGACTGCAGCTGTTCTCTTTGTCATGGTAAATGGTCTTGATCGGAACCTCCAACATCGGAATATCATGTTTCGTACAATAGAATAAAACGTTCGTTTCATATTCATACCGTGTTCCGCGAACCTGTAACAAGGAGTCGATCATTTCCCTTGGAAAGGCACGCAGGCCGGTCTGCGTATCCGATACCTTCACACCGCTTAAGAGATGAAATACTTCCCGCGTAATGGCATTTCCAAGTCTTGACTTTAAGGGCATATCCGCTCCGATCTTCCGGACTCCCAACACCATCGTGTTCTGCCTGTTATTTGCTTTCATCACAAGCTTCTCCATATCCTCCGGCAGATGCTGTCCATCCGCATCCATCACGCCTATGACATTGCAATCCCACAAATTTGCCTTAATATATGTTAAAGCCGTTTTAATGGCTGCTCCTTTTCCTTCGTTCTGCTCATGGTGCAGGACAATGGCCTCGTCACACAAACGTTCAAACAGGCCGGCCTTTGAAGCCTCACTTCCATCGTCTACAACAATAACCTGATTGCCCAGATCCCATACCCGGTCAACAATATGGATTAAATTTTCATCCGGATCAAATGCCGGAATAATGATTGCTGCGTTCATCCAAACACTTCCTTTCTTTTCAGATCTGGATTTACTTTACCAAATGAATCTATCTAAAAAGAGATGAATATCTAAACAAAACCTAAAATATTATGTAATTCTTTTCCGGTTTCTCCGATGAAACCAGTTTCCAAGCACAATGAGCAGGCTAAGCAGAAGTAAAAAGTAGAAGCTGATTCCTCTTGTTACATAGAGGGATGACATTAAATAAACCGATGGGAAAACGGACTGAAAGACCTTTTGATACATCACTTCCGTTATTCCCTGCGCCCCCGGTATGGGCAGCATATCTACCGCAATATATACGCTGGCCTGAAGAAGAATAACGGTAACTCCATCCGTTCCTTTTAACCCCAATCCACGGTAAATGATATAGGTGAGAAGGAACACACTGCCTCTTTGCAAAAAGGTCATGCCGGTAACCACAAGAATTTTTTCTTTATTGCTCTTGAAGAAATTCATCGCACTCTGGTAATGATCTACGAACTGAATGGTTCTTTTCTCCGCTTCCAACTCTTTTTTTAACACTTTGATCTTCTCTAACCGGTTCACGATCCCAAGCAGGATCTTCTTCATCACATCGGGAAGGATCATAACACCAAGCAGAATAAGGACTAAAAGGACATTTAACGATAGTCCCAGTAAATATATGCCAAAATAATTCTGCAGATAAATCCGCAGTGGTCCATACCAGAAGATAAGCATCCATACGCCAAACAGAACCAGTACGAACTTATAGATCACCGCAACGACCATGAGCACCACAGAACTGTCTGCCAGATCATTTCCGTCCTTTTTCATATAATAAAGCTGCATCGGCTGTCCGCCGGTTGCTGATGGGGTAATACCAGAATAAAAGAAGCCAATAAAGGAATACGAAATGCACCGGAGCAACCCACTTTTTCCCTTCAGGGAATGCAGCAGATAATAAATCATCATTCCTTCCGCACTCACAAAGAAAACTGAGATTGCAATTGCTCCCAGCAGATACGGAAAAGACAGTTTTTTTACAGACGAAAGGATGGCGGGCAGATCCTGCCCATGAAACACACTGTAAAAAGAAAGCGCCATGACGAGTACGAAAAAAAGGATCTCCATGGCGCGTTTCCGATAACTGCTAATGTTCATAGGCAGCCTCCAGTTCCCTGGCAAAAACAGTACCTTTCTCATCGATCAGTTCTCTCAACTTTCCTTCAAAAATCTGTTGTTTGTCCGGGTAGAGATAAAAATCCTTCGGGGTAACAAGTGAAAAATGCTTCCCGGTAATATTGATTCCATTATCCCCCAATAATTTTGCAATATAGGAAGAACAGGTTAAATGATTCTTCTGATAAAAGGCCTTTCCCAGAACCAGAGGAACCAGTCCCACAACTGCATAATGATACCGGTATCTGTTCTTATAGTCCTCCTGCAGCCTTCCCCGAATCTGCTCCCTTTGCTTTTCACTAACCTCCAGCTTACAGATCATGTAGTCTGCATCCGGAAAGGCACGACAGATCTTATTCTTATCTTCCCGTTCAAATCCGGACAAGACAGGAATAAACGGGTTGCGTCTTCCCACGCTGTAGGCTTCTTCCAGCCCGGCATCCACCAAGCGTAACCTTCTTTCCAAGCTTCCCCGGAAGATACGTGAAGCCGCTTATGGTCGTAAACCGCAGCCGGTAATACATGCCCTTATCCTCATTTTTGATCCTTTTCCACAATTTCTCTCTTTTTTCATATGCCTCCTCTGTACCGATCAGCAGCAGATGAATGGAAGAAATCGCCATCATAATGGATACGTTGCGGTACATATAGGCTGCCAGCTTCGGAGTTTTGTCCTTTACTTCTTTCAGATCCACACAGTCGGCAACAAGCTCTGTCACCTTAATCTGCTGGTCAATGCGGTTCATCAGAACCTTTTCATTTACAGACTGATCCTCTCTTCCAAGAAAGTAATGATATAAATTCACATCCATATAATAAACGGATTCCACATTGGGAAGCGGCTGATAGGCAAAGAGATTATCTACATAAAAGGTATGTTCCGGTAATTGTACGCCTGTCTTGCGAAGCAGATCTGTCCGGAAAATCAACGCATGCATGATCAGATATTGTGCCGGTCCAAAATGTTTTATTTCATTCCAGCTGCACATCTTCTGTTCCGGAAACACATTGCTATAACGCATCACATGATAGGAATTTTCCTCTAAATGATCGTATACATAATTGGTAATGAGTAAATCCGGGATTCTGCTAAACGGCTGGCTTTCTTCTGTCTCTGAATATTTCCTAAGTTCCTCAAGCACCTTTTGATAGGCCTCTTCATCCAGCCAGTCATCCGAATCCACAACCTTAAAATAAGTACCGCCTGCAAGCTTTAAGCCTGCATTTACCCCGGAGCCATGCCCACCATTCTGCTTATGTATCACCTTCACAATGTCCGGAAATATCGCTGCGTACACATCTGCGATTTCTCCGGTATGATCGGTAGAGCCATCATCCACAATGATAATTTCTACCTCTTTGCCACCCGGCAGCAGGGAATCGATACATCTTTTCATATAATCCTGTGAATTATAGCAGGGTACCACAAACGTAATGCATTTCTTCATTTCAGTTCTCACCTTTCTTTTTTCTCACCAGCTTTACCAGATAACCTTCCAGCAGATACCCAAGGTATCCGGCGGTAACTCCAACTACAATTCCACCCAGAATGTCTGTCGGATAATGGACATAGAGATACAGTCTCGAAAAAGCGATCAGAACTGCCAGAACCAGTACCGGCTTCCACAGCTTCTTTTCTCCTGCAAAGAACAGCGCGGCTGCAGATGCAAAGGAAGCTGCGGTGTGTCCTGATGGAAATGAGAAGTCCACAGGTCTTGCGATCAGGAGTTGTACCGCCGTATTCACATCACACGGACGTATTCTTGCAAATACATTTTTTAATATGACATTGCACATCAGCACATCCATGCATAACGCCAGAGCCAGTATGACTCCGCTCTTTCTGGTCTTCGGAATCAGAAGCAGAACTGCGGCAAGCACAATCCAGATCATCCCTGCATTTCCAAGTGCC
>CAVJLN010000099.1:0-7674 GCA_963650485.1 Bacteroidaceae bacterium | reverse complement strand
TTATTTGAGTTGCATATCGAGTAGCAACAAACATTTGCAGTAATCTCTTACTGTATTTAAAGTATACATTCAAATGTGCCGCCTGTCAAGGTCAAATATAAGTTCAAATCACAGCTTGCGGCTGCATTAATATTATATGTCCGTATCCAACTAGATATCACTTTTCCACTTAGGTTATCTTTTAGTTGTATCAATTTTCTTAATCTTTTAAGCCATCTTAGCATATTTGCCAAGTTCTTCCTTGGCATCCTCTGCTCCCAGATGCGTATATGTATTCAATGTTACCCCAATGTCTGAATGTCCCATAAGATACTGAAGCGTTTTAGGATTCATCTCGCTTTTTGCCATATTGCTACAGTAGGTATGCCTGCAAACATGCGGCGTGATTTTTGGTAACTGCTCTTTATAGATTCGATTATGCTTAGCCAATGCATTTTAGGTCTGCAACAACCTACATTTATATTCTACAATAAACACTTCAATTGCTTTTCTGAGATAGGCAGCTCCTATATCTTCTCATACTTTTCGATGATCTCATCGATCCGGTTACTCACCTCACTGGTGCCCCCTGTCAAAAGATAATACATCTGCAAATGACGATCCTGTACCCTGATCTCAATAAACATGAAACGAACCGGATATTCAATCTCCTTAAAATACCAATATAATTCCTCACATAATTTGCATATCATCGGGTACCATTCGTCACCGACTTCTTCTGAAATTGCCTGTTTCGGATATTTTTTATATACTTTCTTCTCCGGATCTCTATAAAAAAAGAAATATTTCTCCATCAATGCATTTACGAATTCTTCTTTCATCTGCAGACAGCCTCCCGTTAAAGACTTGCTTTCTTTAACCTGATTCTAGCTTCTGTCAAGTGATTTTGCATTGGACTGTTAGTCCAAAAGTATTCCGGACGTATTACAACTCAAAAGTGATCCACCAGATCATTTTCTCATATGCCTGGCAACAAAAAGATCTCAAGAATCCGTTTTCACGAATCCCTGAGATCCTATTAAGCTCTATAGAACTCTCTTTATTTTCTATTAACTGTTTTTACTTATTTTCTGATCTATGTTCTACTTACAATTCTTGTCTATTCAAAACTTCATTCTCAAAACCGTTGCAATCATGCAACCAGACCTGCCAATTTCTTATAATAGGTCATCAGGCGTATTCCTGCTTTCTGCGTTCTGTCCTGTTCTTCCGAATAACTGTATTCCTCTTCATTCCAATTAAACCATTCCTCCCACGTAATTGAATCAGAAGGGCACAGCGAATTCTGCTTCTTCACCAGCAGTTCTTCCATATGAACACCTAACAGCTCACTCAGCATCAGTAAATGATCCACTGAAGGAAGAATCGTTCCCTTAAACCACCGGTACACCGGCTGCGGACAGGACAAATGCAGATACTTCTGAATATCGGTTGCACTATATCCCCTTTTCTGTATGAGCTTTTTCAACCGGATGCCGGTCCGCTGCATATCAATGTTCGGATAAATTTTAACCTCTTTCACCACACGTTTCCCTTACTTTCTTTGAAGCCTTACCGTCACTTCATTATATCCATTCTGATAACAATAAGTCATCTCGGACATCAGTTTTTTCACCAGGAAAATACCGCGTCCGCCAATCTGTTCCTCTCTCGCAAGCTGCTCCATATCTGCATCTTCCTTCGCCGTTGGATCAAATGGACGCCCATTATCCTGCAGACAAAGTATCACGTTGTGTTCGTCCACAACGCAGCTCACCTTTGCTTCACTCGCCCCACTATACTGGACAATATTGGAATATAATTCATCCAATGCAATGTTTATTTTATAACCATCCTTCAGGAAAACTTCCGACTTTTCCAATGTTTCCTCTACATAAGAAGCTACCACTGCAATCGATGCCTGATCCGGAGTAACCACAATTCCGTTTTGTGTTTCTTTGATTCTGTTTTCCATCTGTTCCTCCATTTTACATAACTACATTTGTAACTATTCAGAACCCCATATGTAAAACCGTTGCTAATGCAACTCGAATTTTACTCACATGCTCGTGCTTCGCACTTCCTGTCTGACTTCGTCAGACGCATGTTCGTTAGTAAGCGCAGTAAAATAAATGTCTGCTTCGCAGACGCTTATTTTCCTCTTGCGCTTACTATATCATCGGATATAGTGGCGGTCAATAGCTTCGAGCATTGCCTCCTTATCTTTTTGCGTCAAATGGTCATAAATTGCCCTGTGCTGGGTCAAAAGTTCTCTTCGTCCGGCATCATCCATGTGTTGCAGGACACGTGCAATCTGTTCCTGATACAGTTCCGATACCGATTCCAGAAGCAGAATAAACAAAGGATTCCCGGTTGCATGAATGAGCTGTGCATGAAACATTTTATCGAGCTCTAAAAATTCCTCTGTAGACGCAGCTTCCATCCCCCGTAAAATCTTTTCAAAGTAAGTCTGCTGCTCTTCGCTTAATCCCTGTTCCAGCAGATCAAGACAGACGGCCTTTTCCATCATACAGCGAAACTCTGCTATCTCCTGTCCCGTAATGGTTCCAAGCGCCAGCATCATCCTAAGAATCTGGTGAATCGAGCCTCCTGCGTCCTTAGAAATATAATTTCCGGATCCCTGAACACGTTCGATCATTCCCATGCCATGAAGAATACTTAACGCCTCGCGCGTCGAATTCCGTCCGATCCCCAGCTTATCCGCAATGGCTCGTTCCGTCGGAAGTTTGCTTCCTACCCGAAGATCCCCCTGCTGAACTAACTGGTCGATATATTGAATTACCTTTTCATATTCTGAAGTTATCTGTTCGCTTTCCATTCCCTTTCCCTATACCTATATATTCTCAACTATATCCCTATCGGCAGCTATAATTTTATTTCCTCATGTCGTTTTCCTTATCATATTATTTTCATTATCACATTTCTTATCACACTTTTATCTCAATATTTTCTTCTATACTCCTCATCTGTCAAAACGTTTCCATATGGCTTTTCTTTACCTGTAACTGCGCAGAGTTACCTTTACCTTTTTTATAGGAAATGCGCAAATACAGACGATAAAATCACGGTAAGGATTCCCGACACTGCAATTGCCAGGCTGCTCATGGCTCCTTCGATCTCACCTATTTCCATCGCCTTAGCGGTTCCGATCGCATGTGCAGCGGAACCAAACGCCAGGCCTTTCGAAATCGGCTCCTCTATCTTAAACACCTTGCAGATCAGTTCTCCGAACATGTTTCCAAGTACTCCGGTAACAATAATTACTGCAACCGTAATCGTCACATAACCGCCCAGTTCTTCTGAAACGCCCATGCCGATTGCCGTCGTGATGGACTTCGGAAGCAGCGTGACATATTCTTCATGGGACAATCCCAACAAGAGCGAAAGAACAAGTACCGTAACAAGACTGGTCACCACGCCTGCAGTCAGTCCAACCAGAACGGCCTTGTGATTGCTTTTCAACAAATCCCACTGTTCATAAAGCGGGATCGCCAGACATACCGTTGCCGGCGTCAACAGCCAGCTCAAAAACCTGGCACCCTCATTATAAACTTCATAATCAATATTTCCCACTGCCAGAAAAGCAATAGATACGACAATGGCAATCAGAAGCGGATTAAAAATACCCAGCTTAAATTTCTTTTTCAGCATTGCTCCCATCAGATAGGCAATGATACTTAATGTCACTCCTGCAAACATAGACTCCTGAAAAAAACTATTCATGATCACTGCCTCCCTTTTTCTCCCTGCGGATCATCCACTGTGACAGCTTTCCTGCTGCCACCATAACGGTCACAATCGTTACAACCGTAATCACACAGACCGGAAGCAGCACAGGCTTTAACGTTCCCCAGCTTTCAATTAATCCAACACCTGCCGGGATAAACATCAACGGCATAATTTCAATCAGAAACTTTCCCGCATCCTTCACATCATCCAGCTTGATCATACCGGTCATCAGCGCAATAAACAAAAGCACCATGCCATAAATACTAGCCGGAATTGGTAAAGGAATCAGATACTTAAAGAGTTCTCCCACAAAGGAGATCAGTAGAATAATAAAAAACTGTTTGACATACTTCATCATCTTTTCCTCGTAAAAATAAAATTGGTAGCACCAATTAAAGTGCCACCAATTATTATAAACACGTATCAGGTTTTGTCAAACAATTTTATAGAGGTACTTAAAATACCAACAACCAGACGAAAATCCTGCAGCAACGAATAATGCTGCACATACACCATATCCATCTTTAAAATCTCATTGGCATCCTCTTTTGATAAGGTTTTCCCACGGTCTTTATAAAAAGTTTTTCCCATGGAAGCGGCATATCCACTGTACCCGGCCTTTACTCTGAGCCGATAGAAAAATCTCTGATCAGCTTCAATCATCTGTCTTTCCACGTCAGCCGGTAATGCCTCAGGTCCAATCATGGAAACTGATCCTTTTAAAACATCAAAAAGCATGGGAAGTGTCCATCCGAATCCGCCACCGCTAAACGTATGTCTCACAAATTCACGTCCATCCTTCGACAGACAAACAGTCCGTTCCATAACCGGTCTGTGTCCGGCCGCAGCCCGGATCACCCGAAACAGCATCACCGGAGAAGTAATCAGGATCAGCACCATTGCCAGAATGATATCTGCAACACGTTTCAGCAAACGCTCTTCCCAACTGATGTTATATTCCTTAAGCTCCAAAATAGGCGTATTAAACAGATCCATTTGTTGCGCTCCCTGAAGCATGAGATCTGCAAACTCCGGAATGATATACATTCGGATATAATGAGCATAACAGAAATTAACAAGCTCCCTTCTTTGCAAGCCATAAACTCCGCCAATGATAACGCAGCCATACCAATGCAGGCACTCACTCTCTACCTTATCCATTCCTGCAGACATGGAAATAAGCTTCATAACACGGAATTTGTCCTGCCGCCCTTCAAAACGCCGTACAATCTCTGCCACCTCTTCCCGGTCTTCTTTCCCAAGAATAACCAGCGTATCCTTAGGCGGAAAAACACATCGATAAATTGCATCCGCAAGATATGTCCAGATAAGTGCCAGAAGAATCTGCCCCAGGAACGCATGCAGGATCGGAGATACCGGCAATAACCAGTTTCTCATCAGCGACAGCTGCGCATACGTAATCAAATTCGTCATTCCAAGCGCGACTACCTGTGTAGTCAATGTTCTTCCCGGCCGGAGATATCCCGTCTTCATACTTCCATTAGATCTCGACAGGAACAGGAGCAGGAAGAAATAAATAGCCAGTATTACCAGATGCCCACGAAAATATAGTTTTAAGCCGCCACCAAAATTATATCCGTCTTTGCTCACACGAACAGAACTGATCAGCGGATAATACACCTTAAACCAGATTCCGGCATAAATCAGCGTATGCAAAACAAGTCCGATCATGGAAAGCTGCAACACAGTAAAGCGTTTTACGGATTCCAAATGATTACGAATCGCATCATCCAATATTCTGCGCATTGTCGCATTAAATGCCCATCCAATCATATGAAATGCGGCAGCTACCATCCCAAGACCTGCAATTCCCCGATAAAGTCCCCAGATTCTTTTTACAGCCTTTCCTTTATTGGAAGAAAGTGAACTGGCAGGACGCCGGTAAATCACCAATGCCTCGTCTAATCCATAAGCGGTGACCCCGGTCTGCAGGATACGCCACCAGGTTGCCGTATCCTCTGACGGAATATCCGGCATAAGAATCAGTTCGCGGTCAATTTTCTTCGTATCAAGTAAAACCGTTGAAGTGAAAATAATTGTTCTTGATAATGCTTCTTTATAAGTAAGATGCCTCGGAACCCGCGCTACCTTTCCCGTAGGCACTGCATCCTCATCTCCAAACTTATAAGAGGAATAAACAAAGGCTGCCTCATGCAGCTGCATGAAATCCAACTCATTCTGCAATTTCTCCGGATACCAGATATCATCCGCATCCAGAAACGCAATATATCTTCCCTTCGCTTCCATAATACCGGTATTACGTGCTTTTGCAGCACCTTCATTATGTTCTTTTTTAATAAAGCGAATACGCCCTTTTCTCTCCTCATCCTGTTCAAACGAGCGGATCACTTCCTGTATTACTGCTGCACTATCATCTTTGGAACAGTCATCTACCAACAAAAGTTCCCAGTCTTTATATGTCTGATTTACAACCGACTCAATTGTTTCTTCTATATATTTCGCCGCATTGTATACCGGCACAACAATACTAATCATATAAAAAGCCTCAAAATTTTCTATAATCTATATCATTCACTGTTTCTGACTTTCTTATTATACCGTTGAATTCATAAATTTACAAATCAATACCTGATTCATGACATTTTCTCATATCTTTCAATCAGGCACTGATGCTCCTTGGTGTTTTTATCATAGTTAATTCCCACAAGCAATATTTCCTCATTAGGTACAAAGGCTGTCTTACTTGTTTCATTATAACCAAGATATCCCAAGTGAATCATATAAGTCAACACATCATCTCAATCCATCATAATTCATATTGATCCATGGAACAATTACATCATAAGAAGCTGTTTCAGACCAATATTCATATAATCGCATCTGCTATATTTAAATATTACCATCGGGCTACTCAAATGGCAAGATAAGATCACGCATCCCCACGGATGGAAAATGCATCTTTCAACATTTGATTTAAAACTATATTCCTCATTTTTTATACATGCAACTCACTCAAAAATCAGTAAACGTCAAATCCTGCGCCTACCTTTAAAGTATACAGGAAGCTCCTTAAAATTTAATTTTGGGTATAAAAATAGCACCTAACATTCTCCGTTAGATGCTATATAAATCGGGTTATTTATGTTTTCGCTTCGCCTACATAAAGCAGTAATGTAGGCTATTTCCGTAAAGTTTGCATTGGTACAAATTCAATTTTTAACTGCATTCCCAGTCCAGAAGCAAGTTTCTTTAATAATTTTAAACTTGGGTTTCTTGTTCCATTTTCCAACTTGCTTATATCTGCTTGGTCAATTCCTGTACGTGCAGCAAGTTCTTTCTGCGTTAAATTCTGTTCAATTCGTGTATCAATCATAGCACGGATGACATCCATTTCTGGCTGAATGTCATCCCATTCTTTTTTAAATTCAGGGTCTTTTAACTGCTCCTGTAAATAATCATCGAATTTCATATTATTCATCATTCCTTTCTATAAAGTCTTTTCTGTACTTTTTTGCTTTTTCAATTTCGCTTGGTGGCGTCTTTTGCGCTTTCTTAATAAATCCATGCGTCAATATTATTCTCCCTTGATAATAGAAGAAATATAACACTCTTGAAATATCTGTTCCTACTTTTGCACGTAGTTCAAAAATTCCATCACCTAATGGTTTACTGTAGGGTTCTCTTAGTTGATTGCCTTTTTCTTCCAGAAGTTTGATTTCCATTAAGAATTTTGCACGCATTTTGTCGTCAAGACTGTCCAAAAATTCTTTTACAGGAATTTCATCCCCATTTTCGTAAAATTCTGCTTTAAATTCACCCATAAATTTCCTCCGATGTACTTTCTATATGAGTATAATATGGCAATTTTCCCATATTGTCAAGCGCATTTTAATTTCCGTGAGCAGTATATGTTACTGACCTCATGAGCTGTCGCTGACTTGCTCACACGAACTGTCATCAGAT
>CAVJLN010000098.1:0-7729 GCA_963650485.1 Bacteroidaceae bacterium | reverse complement strand
GCTGCTCCAAACCGGGGACTGGAAAGTACCGGCAGGCCGGTGCTTTCGTGAATGGTCTCTTCTGCATAGGCCATGGAGCCCTGGCACAGCAGGATCACATCTGCCTGATCCTTTAATTCTCCGGCCTTTGCGCAAAGCAGTGCTTTGAACTGATCCTGGTCAGCGCCGAAGGCATCCACCAGACCGTCTACCAGTTCCACGTGGCGATTCATCTCTCTGGCCACCCGGAGAATAGTATTCTTGGTAGGAGTCAGAGTCGTGGGCAGTGTCGCCAGTACGGCGATCCTTGCACCCAGCCTTACCGCTTCCCTGCACATTTCCTCATCGATCCGCACGATGGGAATACCGGTGTACTTTCCGATATCCTGGGCCGCATCTGCCACCTCTCCCACGGAGGAGCAGCAGTTGAGGATGGCATCTGCCCCGTCAGAGACAGCCTGCATATACATGCCCACCAGTCTGGCGGCCGGTGCGGCTTTCACATAGCTGTTCTCTCTGACCTCTGCTAAGATGGAGGGATCCTGATAATTCATGATCTCCGGTGCATCCCCTAAGTTCTTTTTGATCTCTTCGTTAACACACTGGATCAGCTCCGGTGTGGTGCTGGTGTAGACGATTCCTAATTTGATATTACTCATAGTTTTCACACTAATCTTCCCATCTGTAACTATCGGAGCCATCACCCCGATCCTTGACGCAATTACCGTTGTTCAAAATCCGCTATCTCCAATAGACGTAATGATCCTGAACGGTTTTTACAATCTTATCTCTTTCCTTTTTCTCGATTATTTCTAACATCTGCCGATGCAGCGCAATGAATTCCTCTTCTTTTCCGTTTTCCAGAATTCCCCTGACGGTCTTTTTTCGGGAAGGAACCGTAAGTCTGGTGATATAATCTGTAATCGTCACCAGCTGCGGATTATTTGCTCTCTTGGCAATATGACTATGGAATTCCGTGTCATACATCATTATTTTCTCAACAGAAGGTGCATCCTCGAGGAACTCTGACTCCATTCGCAACAAAATTCGATGCAATTCTTTGTAGGAATCTCCCGGTTTGGCTCCATCAATAATGACCTCCAACGTACCTATATCAATTACTGCCCTCAATTCTACGAAATCTCTCCAGCTGTTTTTCTGCAGAATGATGCTGTAGAGCATAGGATCGAGCATTTTCTGATTGTAATTCTCGCTGATAAAGGTACCATCCGCCCTTTTGATATAAACAATACCGTAGGCTTCCAGCTTCTTGATCGCTTCACGGACAGAATTCCGCCCCGCCTCATAGAGTGCGGCCAGTTCCGGTTCTGTCGGCAGCTTATCTCCCGGAGACAGCTTTCCTTCAATGATGTCATCAATAATACCGTCCATGATTCGATTAACTACTGACTTCTTTTTCTCATCTCCATAGTCCACCCCACATCCCCCTTTCGGACACTACAGATAAATTGTTGAACCCCGATACACTCCGAACAAATTTCGTAAGAAATACTGAAGTCTCATTACTGCTGCGACGCAAGCACCAACACATCAGATGCAGCAAGTATCCTTTTTCCTGTGTAGATTTCTCCGTTTAAAAGGTTTATGTAGAGATTTTCTCCGAGATCTATCTCACTCTCCTTTTGATCGTGGTTGATCACGAACCAAGTCGTTCTTCCATCCTTCTCACGTGATGTGATTTCCACTTCACCTTTCCAGGAAAATTCCGGTCTGATTCCATTTGCCGCAAGAATACTCTCCATCAATTCTTCTAAATATTCCTGTTGCATTCTTGATGCAAGGTAATAGCCCTTTCCCTCGCCACAGCTGTTTACCGTAACCGCAGGAAGATCCTGATAGAAATCACTGTCATATACAGCAACAGGCTTTGCCCCTTCAAGCCGTATAATATCGCACAAAAATCCGCACTCATAATGCTGCTCCGGTGACGTAAGTGTATGGATACTGTTGTGCTCCTCCGGTCGCAAGGCATCCGTTTCTTCTACCCAAAGTCCCAGCGATTCACGAAGCGGTCCGGGATATGCCCCAAAAATGCATCGATCATTTTCGTCTGCATATCCGGTCATATACGTTGCGATTAATGTTCCGCCGTTTTTTACAAACTGATTGATCTTCTCCCCTACTCCGGGTTTGAGCATATATAACATTGGAGCCACAAGAACCTTATAGTTATCCATCGCATCCGTATTCATGACAAAATCTACGGGAATATTTTTTTTGTATAAAATCTTGTAGTATCTATGAACCTCTTCCAGATAATTCATGTCACAGGTAGGGCCGCTGCATAACTCTAATGCCCACCAACTCTCCCAATCAAAGAGAATTCCCACCTGGCTTTTCGTCTTGCCGCAGATAAAGCGATCTCCAATGCCGGCAAGTTCCTTTCCCAACTGGCTCATCTCGCGGAAAATGCGCG
This sequence comes from Bacteroidaceae bacterium, assembly GCA_963650485.1. Classification (GTDB taxonomy): domain Bacteria; phylum Bacillota; class Clostridia; order Lachnospirales; family Lachnospiraceae; genus Suilimivivens. Next base: position 5,313 of record CAVJLN010000098.1, on the reverse strand, counting down.
TGTCATTCCTGCCATTATGTGTAATCAGTGCACCGTGAAACTTCTCCTGTCCACCCGTGGTCTGTCTCATCTGAAAATACAGACTGCTGTCGGAGCCGTGCGCCAATCCCTGATAAGCAATCTTCCTGATCTCTCCCGGACGTTTCAGCTTGTTATATGGCTGCCAGTTCTGCTGATTCGGAGATTGTTCCATCACATAATAAGATTCTCCGTCCTTCAGGCCGCGCATGATATCATGTTTCATCGCCGGGAAACTGCGCTCATCTGTCGGCCACGGATAATTGTCCCATCCTGCACAGTCCATCACGGACACCATTTTGTATTGATTCAGTTTCTTGATAAACCCAGAGATATTGGTGAAAACCGGCAACTGTGGCGTTGCTGACTTCAGAATTTTTGCTTCATTCTCATAGCATTCAATAGTAGAATCCGTCACAAACCGCATATAGTCCAGTTGCACTGCCGGATTAAAACGATAATCGTCGTTTCGTTCCGTGGGGAGCATAATCTCTTCATAACTGTACAGAGTCTTGCCCCAAAAGTCGGTATGCCACCGATCATTTAATTCCTGCAGTGTTCCGTACCGTTCCTTCAGCCAAAGGCGAAACTTTTTCTGACAGTTATCACAGTAGCAATAGGTTCCATATTCGTTTGCCACATGCCAACCGATCAACCCCGGCCTGCCCTTATAGCGTTCAGCCATCGCATGGGCAATCGCTGCGGCACGTTCTCTGTACTTCTCGCTGTTATAACAGAAAAACACTCGCATTCCATGCGTTCTCTTTCTGCCTGCAATATCCGTCGGAAGGACTTCCGAATATTGATGCGACAGCCACGCCGGCTGCGCGCTGGTTGGAGTTGCAAGGAAATAAGACAGCTTGTTTTCGTCCAAAATGTCGATAATTCTGTCAAGCCACTCAAAACAATACTTTCCCTCTGACGGTTCCAACTTTGCCCACGAAAAAACAGGAAGTGTAACAGTATTTACGCCCGCCTCATGAAAATATTCCATATCCTGACGAATTGTTGCCTCATCCCATTGATCCGGGTTATAATCGCCGCCAAATAAAATATATGGTCTGCTCAGTTCTTTTTGCATTTCTTGTCTTCTCCCCTTATTCTATCATCCAACACAGCCATCGCATACGGCGCTCGCATTTACTTTACAGAGCCCAGGATTCCTTCTACAAAGTTCTTTTGCAGCAGGAAGAAAATAAGCATTGTCGGAATCGTAGAAATAATTATTCCCACCATTACCATGCCATAATCCGGTGTGAAGCCGGATGCCAGATTAGATACAGTGAGCGGCAGTGTATATTTAGATTCGCTTTGCAACGAAATCAACGGCCACATGTAGTTATTCCACGCTGCCATAAATGAGAAAATTGCAGCAGCAGCATAAGTTGATCTCATCATCGGGACAAAAATCCTGCTGAATATTTTCCATTCGTTACAGCCATCAACACGAGCTGCTTCAATTGTCTCCTTTGGAAAGCTTTCTGAATTTTGGCGGAAGAAGAAAATTAAAAAAGGAGCTCCGACTGCCGGCAAAATGATACACAGATAGTTATTAAGCAGTCCCATGTTAGCAAACATGCGATACATCGGAATGATCTTGGCTGCAAAAGGCACCATCATGGAGGCGATCAAAACAAGGAATACAACTTCTGTTTTTTTGGACTTATAAACAACAAAAGCATAACCTGCCACAGAACAGATGATTAATGAAAGAACCGTGATTATCACTGAAAGATACAGCGAATTAACAAAGGCTCTGCCAAGATCTGCCGCTTCGAACGCATTTTTTACATTTTTACTTAAGGACGTTCCAAAGGTCAGTTTTCCCATCATAATATCCTTGGAATCGTTCGTTGCACCAATAATCATCCAAAGAAAAGGAAAAATGCAGAGGAAAGACACGATAATAAGAAATATTCTTTTGAACAGGTATTTTACTGGATTATTCATCTTTATCTCTCATAACTCCCTTCTGGAAAATCGTAATCGCAACTACAATAACGAATACTGCCAGTGAAACGGTGGACGCATAGCCATAACTCGGTACATAGTTGAAGGACAGGTCATAGATATATTCCGAAATCGTTCTTGTCGCATTTCCGGGGCCGCCGTTTGTCAGGTTTACAACCTCATCGAACAACTGCAGGGTTGAATTCAATGCCATAATGCTGGTAAGGAAAATAATGGGCTTCAACATCGGAATTGTTATGCTCCGGAAGCTTTGGCTGTCTGTCGCACCATCGAGCTTTGCAGCCTCATAGATTGACGGGTCTACATTCTGCAGTGCTGACAGGAAGAAGATCATATAGTAACCTGTGTATCTCCATATAAGAGCTACTACAATAACAACTTTTGCCCAGTGTGCATCCAGGATGAAGGAGATCGGCGTATCGATCACACCAATTTTAATAAGAAGGTTATTCACCACGCCATCCAATGCAAAAATGTTCTTAAACAAGATAGAGTATGAAACCATGGATGTTACACAAGGCAAGAAGATGCAGGTACGATAAATACCTCTCTCTTTTATCTTGGGGTCATTCAACATTACTGCAATGATAAGTGCGAGCAGGAGCATGATCGGGATCTCAAACACTGCATAGATCAGTGTGTTGCCCAATGTTGTCCAAAACGTATTATCTTTGAAAAGTCGAACGTAATTTGCCAATCCATTAAAGGAAAGATTAGCTCCTTTTCCGGTTTTAAAGGAAAGAATAAAAGCCTGAATTGTCGGCAAATATCCAAAGATAATTACGAACGCTGCTGCAATCATAATCATTGTCCAGCATGTAATCGTTCTGGATCTTTTCTTCTTATTTTTAACCATTTCTGATTTTCCTCTATCCTGTATATGAACAAAGGGGCCTTACGGCCCCTTCGTAGATTAAAGCATCCGCCTTGATTATTCCTGTACCATCTGGTTGAACTGTTCCTCAGCGGTAGAAAGTTCTGTCTCCAGATCAGAACCGTTCAAAATATTCGGTGTTACAGCAAGAAGAGCTGACTGTGCTTCTGATGTATATGCGCCAGGATCCACAGCCGGGATCTCGCCGATCCAGCTTGCCAGTGTCTGATTGATCTGCTGACCGCTGAAGTATTCATCTGCAGTGCTGTAAGCTTCTACATCAGATGCAGGTAAGTAGGTGCCCATGATATTTGCAGATTTTGCAAGTGTATCATAAAGCTCTGTGCTGCCGCCAAAAGTATTTGCAAGGAACTTAGCTGCTGCCTCTGCATTCTTGCTGTTTGCAAGTACATAGAAGCTGGAACCACCCTGGTTGGATCTGTTTGTTGCACCCTCTACGGTATCAAGAGTAGGAATCGGAGCAAGCTTCCAAAGTCCGCTCTGATCTTCTCCGGCCTTGATGGTGGAAGTGATCCAAGAACCTCTGATCACGCAAGCAACATCGCCGCCGTTAATTGCACCCTGGAACTCAGACCAATCGCTGACTACCTTTACAAAGCCGCCCTCGTTGAACTCCTTGAAAAGTCTGTAGCATTCCTTCAGTGTATCATTGTTCACGAAGTTTGCCTTACCTTCTTCATCAGTGTACCATGTTCCGGTGGACTGAAGCAGGATCTGGAAGTTTGACACATCGTTAGGATTGAAAGTCTGCAGCATATGACCGTTCTCTGCAAGCTTCTTTCCAAGCTCTGCATACTCATCCCAAGTAAGATTCTGCATATCTTCATCGGTATAACCGGCTTCTTCAATATAATCGCTACGATAGAAAAGCCCTGTAACACCGGTATCAAACGGAACGCCATATCCTACACCGTCATAGGAAACATATCCCTTTTTGTAGCTTGCAAAATCATCGTAGTTAAGATAATCGTCCATTGCCAGGAATGCGCCCGGATAAGACATAAGATAGCCCTGTGCCGCTGCATCAGAAATAATTACGATGTCCGGAAGGTCATCGCTGACACCGGATGCAAGTACTGTGTGAATCTTCTCGAGGCAATCTGCCTTTGCCATCTCCACAAACTCTACGTTAACGCTGTCATCCAGCTTGTCGGCCTCTTCAAAAGAGATTCCGTTAAAGGACTTGTCCCATCCCCATACCGTTATGGTTGTAGCTTCTCCTGAAGCAACATCGGATGTTTCTTCAGTACCTTCTTCTGTAGCCTCCTCAGTGCTCTCTTCTGCTGAGCTTTCTGCTGTGGAAGCAGTGTTGCTGGAGCCGCATCCAGTAAATAAGCCACAAACCATGGCGGATGCAAGCAACGTTGCTATGATCTTTTTCTTCATTAATGTAACCTCCCTTAAAACTTAGTGTCCGTCTTCTGACGTGTCTATAGTATAGTCTTTTAAACATCCTATGTTCAATCACTGATTTATACAAATTAAGCTCTATATTTTTGGTTATATTTACCTGTACTTTCAGAAATACGTCGCTTAAATCAGATCAACTGCTGAAACTTGCAGATTTTTTTGTTGCTCATTCTCCCTATCTGCTGAATTTCTTTGGATGTATTTCGTGATATGTTCATAAATAATGCCGAAAGGAATGTATTTCCGCATAAATAAAATTGACACCTTTTTCTCGCACACTTGGCATACAATGTATGAGAATAAGATGTCAACTTCATTTATACAGCATCAATTTTCTTTTAAGGCTACTGCCTTATAACCCCTTCGCCTTCAAAGCCGCAGCCAATGCCGCAGCCCCAAACCGGGGACTGGAAAGTACCGGCAGGCCGGTGCTTTCGTGAATGGTCTCTTCTGCATAGGCCATGGAGCCCTGGCACAGCAGGATCACATCTGCCTGATCCTTTAATTCTCCGGCCTTTGCGCAAAGCAGTGCTTTGAACTGATCCTGGTCAGCGCCGAAGGCATCCACCAGACCGTCTACCAGTTCCACGTGGCGATTCATCTCTCTGGCCACCCGGAGAATAGTATTCTTGGTAGGAGTCAGAGTCGTGGGCAGTGTCGCCAGTACGGCGATCCTTGCACCCAGCCTTACCGCTTCCCTGCACATTTCCTCATCGATCCGCACGATGGGAATACCGGTGTACTTTCCGATATCCTGGGCCGCATCTGCCACCTCTCCCACGGAGGAGCAGCAGTTGAGGATGGCATCTGCCCCGTCAGAGACAGCCTGCATATACATGCCCACCAGTCTGGCGGCCGGTGCGGCTTTCACATAGCTGTTCTCTCTGACCTCTGCTAAGATGGAGGGATCCTGATAATTCATGATCTCCGGTGCATCCCCTAAGTTCTTTTTGATCTCTTCGTTAACACACTGGATCAGCTCCGGTGTGGTGCTGGTGTAGACGATTCCAAGTTTCATG
>CAVJLN010000097.1:0-7771 GCA_963650485.1 Bacteroidaceae bacterium | reverse complement strand
ACCAGATCCTTTTCCCATTCTCTGGGAATCATCACATATCTGGTATAATTGCAGGTATCCCCCGGATAATAACCGGAATCGTACTGTGCCGGTGCCTCCTTCATCACATCGAGATGGATCATTCCATCATGTGGAAGATTCACCAGCTCTCCCGGATCCTGTAGCATGCCCACAGAATCCAGCATTCCTCGTCTGAAACACCATTTTTCATCTAAATTAATACGTTGCATTCTGTTTCCTCCTCTGTACAAAATTTCTAATCCTTATCTACCATATATACCTTCCGGATCTGATAAAGCCTGTCCAAATTGCTCCACTGGGATTCCGGTGTCATCACCTCTGTGCCAAAAGTCCTGTCTGCCTCATTCCAGGTCAGTCTGGTAAGACGATATTTTCCCTTTTCGTAATCATACCCCTCACCTTCATCCTCATAGAATTCGAAGCAGCCATCCCTGCCGGTATAAACCGTAACGCTGCAATTACCGCCAGGTTCCTGCGTGGAACCGGTAAAGTCTGTCTTCAGAAGGATCCCCCCTTCTTTGACAAATAAAGGGATTCTGTCAATCGTTGCACAGACTTCAATCCACTGTCCCCCATCATAATAGGTATTGGTCCAGTAGTCATACCAGCCGTGTGCTTCCGGCAGATATACCCTTCTTGTTTTAACGGTGTCCGTAAACTCTACTGAATTTTCTCCATAATACATAGGTTCTGTGACCGGACAAACCATCAGCTCTTCTCCAAACAAATACTGATCCATAATATGAAAAACTGCTGTTTCTTCCGGATAGGCAAAAGCAAGCAGCTTCATCATGGAACGATCCTTCAGCCAGCACAGACCGGCGCAGGAATAAATATAGGGCATCAGCGTATACCTGAGATGATTCGTTTGTACCAGCACATCATATAAAGGGATTTCTGTATTTTCAAAATGCCACAGTTCCCTTCTGCAGTCTGTTCCATGTCCACGGAACACGGGAAGAAAACATGCCCATTGATACCACCTGACGAACAATTCCCGATATCCCAGATCCTCTGTTCCTGCATCATAATGTCCTTTCCAGTACCAGAGATTTCCATTCTTTACGAAAAATGCACCTATATCAACCGTCCAGAACGGCAGACCGCTTGCACTGAAATGTAAGCCTGCAGCAATCTGTTTTCGAAGTGTCTCCCATGACGCCTCCGTATCTCCTGACCAGAGAACCGTTCCAAAGCGCTGCTGACCGGTCCATGCACTTCTGGTAAGATTAAAAATCCGTTTTCTGTTGTCAGGCTCCCCTCTTTGTCCCTCGTAAATTCCCTGTGCATGATATAACGCATAGGCATTTGTTTTTTCTGTGGGAAGATGGTTTTCCGTTGTTTCACAGTACTCGGCATACATTTTTGCCGGTTCTGTCCTTTCCACATGATTCCATTCCGGAGTAAACGGTTCACTGCTGTCACACCACCATGCATCAACCCCGTGTGCATACAATCCCCTTTTCACCTGCTCCCAATACAACTGTCTTCCTTCCTCAGATAAGGCGTTATAAATACTGCATCCCGGCAAAAGAAGCTGTCTTTCCTCAAATTCCTTATAATTCTCTGTCTCTTTGTCCATATTAGGCCTCTTTTTCGCTCCATTCCAGATACATTCTTGTATGATAGCTTTTGCCAAGCGGTACTTTGGCAGCTTCCATAACTACCTCTTTATCCCCATCCGGTGTATGTACCTTCTCGATCCTGCTGCTTTGTGCTTCCAATCTGTAAACCGTAAATTCCTCCAGATTTTTACTTTCCCTTTCCCGCTCCTTTAACAGCCGCTTTCCATGACTGTCAAAATAGCTGTAAGAAGCTGTCTTTTTATTAACAACAAGCGTAAGTCTTCTCATTTTCAGCCATATTTCCGTATCCGTTTCCATATAATCCCAATCCGGGAATACGGTTCTTAACAATACTCCGGGTCTCTCAGTGTTACTGAACTCTTCCCTTTGTGTATATGTCACCCTTATGACAGCGTCATTTTTTGGCTCTATGCTATGCGTTCCTGCTTCAGAATATAGAAAAAGAGCATTCTCTTTTCTTTCTGTCTTTTCAATTTCCCTGCTTTTTCCCTTCACGACATTCAGCATATCTCTTCCTCCATCAGAATCATTCCATACTATTATTATAAATCCTGCCTGTCAGATTATTAGTATCATATCTGCCGTTTCTTACAGAAACATGTCGTGTTATTGTAACTTTTTCTTTTCAAACCAGACGCTGCCATCTGCCTGCTTCACAACCGTGAACTCTGCTAGTCCTCCGGTTTTACATTCCTCGTTTGTCTGCGCGGAGATCAGATTGCCGAGAGAATAATAAACCAGCATCTTATGTTGTTCCGAATCCTTTTTCCATCCGAGAGCATCTGCCACATAAGCCGTTCCAACGCTTTCCACAATCTCCCATTTCTGCACGACATGGGGATGTGTTCCGATCACTGCATCGACTCCCTCCTGATAGAAGAAGTCCCGGTAATATTCCTGCTGTTCATCAATTTCTGAAGCATACTCCGTTCCCCAGTGCACAAACACCATCACAACATCTGCCCGGCTCCTCGCATACGAAAGCTGCCGGTGCATACGGTCTTCATCGCCGAGCTTTTCTACCAGATGAGGATAGCCTTCCGGCTCCGGCATGCCGTTCGTCCCATAGGTATATGCCACAAACGCAAAACGGATTCCATTGATTTCCATAAAACGGACAGCCGCCTTCGCATCCTCGCTATAGCTTTTCGTGGACTGCGCCCCAACATAGGAAATCCCTTTCTCCTCCCAGAAAGCGGTCGTTGTATCAATTCCGTAAGCTCCCTGATCGAGCGCATGATTGTTCGCTAGGGTAATGAGATTGAAGCCTGCCCTTTCCATGGCATCCCCTACTTCTGTTGGCGTTCCAAAGCGGGGATAGTCGCTGACACGCTTGTGGTCTGTCACAAAAATCGTCTCCTGATTTACGGCTGCCAGATCTGCATTCTGAATCTTGTCCCTCACAGAATCATAAAAGGAATCGTATAAATTCCCCGCTGTCACTTCTCCATCACTTAATCTCTTCTGTTCTGCTGCAAGCAGGCTTAAGTGGATCAGATTATCGCCTGCACAGACCACCTGCGCCTGCTGCTCTTTGGACTCTCCTGCGTATTTAAGTCCAAAGTTCTTCCAGACCCAAAGGGTGCTCGGACGGGTGTCTGTGGCCTCTGTAGTACCTGTCCTATCTGTTATTTTCCCACCATACGGGTCCTCATCATATGGATTCAAAATAAGACTTTCCTTTTTTCCTCTGGCAATCGATCGAATATTCTTTCCCAGTGAAGAAGACATCCAGATTGGTCTCATCACACCTGTACTGTCATTATTTCCCCTGACATTTTCTTCTGCTGTTTCATCCTGTGCTCTTATATCTTCATCCTCATACTTCGTATTCTTCTGCAAACGATATATGAAAATATGCTGTTCCAGACGAATATCGTTCTTTTTCTCCCAGATTGGAAGATGCCTGCCGTAGCTTCCGTGCTTCCAGACAAGCAGTACCAGCTCTTCCTGCCCATCCCTGTCAATATCCATTACCAGAACATCCTGCACCTGCCAGTCCGCCGGAGTTTTCCATATGTGCTCCAATTGATTTCTTTTCCTAAATTTATGACGTTCTCCGGTTTCCTCCATATCCGCTTCCGCCACCCAAAGTGTTCGATTTTTCAAAACTACTTTGCAGTCTTCATAGGGAAACTCCTTTTTCTCCCAGGAAATCCAGTGAGGCAGAAACGCTCCATACCACCACAATGTGAAAACAGCAGTGATTCCTATCACTGCTATTCCACCTGTTATGATCCATCTGAGAATGGGATGTTTAGTTGTAGGAATACCGGTAGCTCTTCGTCCATGACGGCTTTTCCACTTCATTGCCATACTCATACTCCATATCGTCATTCAGCTCCATACCGATCCTCTGTCTCCATTCAGAGTCTGTCATCCGGCTGTCAATCGGCACGGAAAATTCATAATAACTGAATGTGCCGCCTACGGCAAGACGCAGCTTTCCATCAATCGGCACAACCACGCAGATCCTTGAAACTCCACCAATGGCTTCTTCGAGAATTGCGCCATTTGGATCTGTCGCAATATCCACGACAAGTGCTGCCGGGAACTCCCGTGAATCGACATATTCCTCTGTGGTCTGATCACGGATGGCCTCTTTCCAGAAGTGTTCCAGATTTCCACCAAAGGTACGAATCAACTCATAATCCTCATCCGTCACCTCACTTCCACCTTCCAGTTCCTTAATCGAAATCTCTGCAAGCTGGTCGCATAACTGCCCGAGCTTGTCTAAATTCTCTTTATCATTTGCCGAAAGAATGCCAAACCGCTCCATTCCTTCGGAAGTATTCTTTGTGAGGCTGCTCAGCGCATGGAAGATTTCCGGTTCCGGCTCTACATAGCCACGGTCATCCATCTCTTCCATACCGCCACCCATTTCGGCAAGCATCTGTTTCGAATACAGAACAGTATCATGCTTTAACTCTGTGTAGCTTCCTAAGAAGCTCTCCAGATTCTTCTTCCGCCATTCTTCGTTCGTCATAAACGACGGATACCCTGCTCCCCGCTCTTCAAGCAGCGGACACAATGTCTGTAACCATCCTGCATAAAGGCTTCCATTCCACATCGTATCGTCCGCATTCTGAACAGCATTCTGCAGTTTCTCCATATTTTCCGTATAACCCTGATATTCAAACGCACCGTTATCCTCTAAAATTTTTTTCGCCGTATCCGAACCTAAAACCGCCGGTACATCCATTGCCATCGGAAGCATTCTATTACCCCCGTCTGCATTTTCCCCGATTTTACTATATGTAAGATTGGTAAAAATCGCTTCATCGAGGGTAAAACGCTGTCCCATAAAGCGGTAGCCCTTCGCTTCCTGTGTCTTATCTGTTTCTCCGTTATCATCCATAAAAACAGCCGAATTAATTGCCGGAGAATCCAGCTTTCCGGTAAGTTCATGGAAGGTCGAAAATGCGGTCTCATTGCCTATGAGATCTCTGGTTCCCACTCCGTCTCCATAAGCCTCACGAATTAAGGGCGCATATTCATAGAATCCGGAATCATCACTTGCTCCTGCAAAAAAGGAAGTAATGGTATATACCGTTTCCCAGTCCTGAAAAGCATCATTACTTAAGGCCATTGTCATAAGAAGCGCTGCCCGGTCGGTGAGTTCCTTTTTCTGTGAAAAATTCCTTCGTCCATACCACATCATTGCCCGGAAGTATTGTTCCAGTGCTTCCTCTCCCTCATAATAGCCACGCGGCTTATACTGGGAATAATCCTCCATTTCTCCTTCAAAAAGCGCCGAATCATAAACACCGTCTGCTGCCTCAATACAGGACAGTTCCTGATCCACCGCGCTTTTTATTTCATCCGGAATCTGAATTGCTGCTTCATCACCCATAAGGCACACACCAACCGCGAAAAATCCCAAATTTAAAGCGGCTGCCTGTTCCCATTCACTCCCCTTTAATTCCTCATACTGCGTTAGGGACGTTTCATACATGGAACGGCTCATTTCCTTTACCATAGAGGCAAGGTAATCCCTCTCGGTCGTCCGCTGCAACAGGGCAAAATACAGATGATAGGTATGCATCATTGAATCCACGGTTACGAAGCTTGGCACCTGACTATAACGGTTGTTCTCATACACGTCAAAGAACTCGCTATACCCACTGTCCATCACAATAAAGTTGTTCGATACCAGTTTCTCCGAAATGTCCTCATCGGTATCATATCCATAGAACTGTCCCAGGTTTTCGATATTGGATAGATCGGATGCCGTCTGATAGGTCTCTGCTGATGGTGTATAAGCCCTTAACGGCTCCTGCGCACTAAGGTCATTTAAATAAATTCTCTGCTGCTGTGCCGTCTGCGCCTGTAATTTTACGGTCTCGTCACCATCTGTTCCATCGGGCTTTCCCTGCGTTGCATCTTCCTGTGAAGCCGGATCTTCCTGCTCCGAATCCTTCTTCTGATCATAATATTCTTTTCCGGTTTCAACCGTCTGCTTTGCAAACTGTCCGAATGCCGAACATCCTCCCATGGTACTGATTACCAGCGCTCCTGATAATACAAGCGCGAACAGTTGTTTGTTCTTCATTGCCATATACCTCCCTCACTTCCAGTATGATTCACTTACCTGCAAATTTCCTTTTACTAATGAAAAAAATCCCGGGTAGAAAAACCGCCATGTTTGATTTGCAAACTTAGCGGTTATTTCGATTACTTCTTTATTATTTTAACATTGTTGACTATAGTACATCAAACATAGCTTGTTTCCTATTTATGTTCCGTCATACCTCTTAAGAATTACCTTGCTCAATGCCTTTCATGCAGCGGTCAAATACCGGAAGCATCTTGTCCGGACTTGCAAGTCATCCCTCATGCCCGCAAGGGAACGAAATAATATCGGGATTTGCAAAATGCTGCCGATACCGTTTCAGATATTTCTCTCCCATTTCTTCCGCATAGAAAACATGAACGGTAGAATCGGCTACCTCAATATGATCATCGACTTTCGTTACCAGATCAGCATAAAACTGATTCTTTCCGGTCTTCGGATCAATCTTCTGAATGTTGGCAATCAATCCTTCCATAATGGAAAGCATAAAGGTTCCATCAGCCTCTTTGCCATCCGGCGTAGTTCCTATACTCATGTTCTTTTTCGCCATCCGCTTCTTCATTTTGGCAATCGACTTCTCCGGATCTTTCGCAAACCCACTCATCATCTTCCAGATCAGTGCAGTCTCTATTCGTGCAACAAATGGAGAAGCCTGATCCATATCCGAGCTTCCAATAAAAATATGATCGATATGAATGTTTCTTCTTTGTAATAAAAGGGATGCAAAGCTTCCGCCCATGGAAGATCCGTATACTCCATCCAGTTTTCCTTTAAAATGCTCCTTCACATAGCTTTCGATCTTCTCTGTTTCTGCCGTCTATGTCGTAAAAATCTCTCCACTGTCATCATATCCTGTATAATTCACACACAATACGGGATAATGCTCTTTTAACGGATTCAGAATCTTGCTGAAATTCATTTCCCAGGTACAGCTTGTTCCCGGTAATAACATCAGGGTTTTCTCATTCTCTTTTCCAAACTCTGTAACTTTCATTGGTTTCCTCCTTTACTCTCCGCAGGTGTTAGTTTCTTCTAACCATATTCATACTAACACTTTGTGGGGATTTTGCAAGGTAGGAAATATGAATATTTCCCCTTCAAATCATTTCTTTACAACAATCCACTCGTCATCCTTAACGACATACTGGAACTCTGTCAGGTTATCATTCAGCATAACTTCGATAAGCTCCGCAAAGTCATGAACCAGGTTCACATTTGAAAGTTCCGAAACCTTGACCCAGTGCATCTTACCTTCATCAGAATCAACAACCGTGCCTTCAAACTGATCTGTTTCAAAAAGAAATACCATATAACGGCATCCACAATAGACTCTCCCGGCTCGATATGGCCTCCCGGAAGGGTATATCCATTCCAGTCTTTCTTTACTCTGTCTTGAAGCAGATAGCTGTCTTCTTTATGTATCAGGCACAATACCGTCAATTCCACTTGTTCCGTCCGCATCTTCTTCTCCCTCTCTGCAGCTCCATTTTACCATATCAGACATCTCATCGTCTCTGCAAATTTTACTGGAATATTGGCTCAATCACAAATTTTGTGGGATTTAGGATTCCTTTCATAACTCCGTCGGCTC
>CAVJLN010000096.1:0-7774 GCA_963650485.1 Bacteroidaceae bacterium | reverse complement strand
AAGAGCATTAAAGAGAATACGGAGGCAGCTATGCTTGAAGTGAAAAACCTCGTTTTCCACCCGTTGGATAACGGTGTGGAAAAGAGCATTATTGAAGATATCAGTTTTACGGTGCCGGATGGAGAGATGCTGGTGATTACCGGTCCCAATGGTGGAGGGAAATCCACGATGGCGAAGCTTCTTATGGGAATTGAGAAGCCGGACGGCGGACAGATTTTACTGGATGGACAGAATATTACGGAGCTCCCGATTGCAGAGCGTGCAAAAGCAGGAATTGGATTCGCATTCCAACAGCCGCCACGCTTTAAAGGAATGACGGTGGAACGGCTCTTAAATCTAGCTTCAGGAAAAGAGCTTTCCGAAGATACCTGCTGTAACCTGTTAAGCCGTGTGGGACTGTGCGCGAAGGAATATTTAAAGAGAGAAGTCGATGCGACTCTTTCGGGTGGTGAAATGAAGCGTCTGGAGATTGCATCGGTACTAGCTAAGCCTCATAAGCTCTGTATTTTTGATGAGCCGGAGGCAGGAATTGATCTGTGGAGCTTTTCCATGCTGGTGAAGCAGTTTGAACAGCTTTATCAGGAAAAGAAGGAAACCTTGATTCTGATTTCCCATCAGGAACGAATCATTCAGATGGCAGACCGTATTATGGTGATCCGGGATGGTAAGATAGCAGCACTCGGCACGAAGGAAGAGGTGTACCCGATGTTAATGGAGAGCAATCTGCCGACAGGATGTGAGAAGCTGCGCTGACAGATCAGTATAAGCTGACAACCTATGAATGGTATGGCTGATTTCCAATAAATCTTTGGAAATCGTAGATCGAAATAAAGAAACGAAAGGAAGAGAATTGTGGCAGAAATTGATGCAATCACACAGGGAGTCCTTGACAAAATTGATGGTATTGGATTTAAGCAGGAGGGTGCTTACAACTTAAGATACAATGGCTATCCGCTTTGCCATGGGGATTCTGAACATATTAAGATTAAGCGTAAGGAGGACAAACCGGGAATTGATGTCATTATCCGCGGAGATACAAACGGTGAGTTTGTTCATATTCCGGTAGTCGTTAATACATCGGGAATGACCGATGAGGTATATAACGACTTCTATGTGGAAGATGGTGCGAATGTGACGATCGTTGCAGGCTGTGGAATTCATAACAGCGGATGTAACGACAGCCGCCATGACGGCATTCATACCTTTCATATCGGAACCGGCTGCAATGTCCGTTATGAAGAGAAGCATTACGGGGAAGGGGAAGGAACCGGAGCCCGTATCTTAAATCCGATGACGAAGGTCTATATGGTGAAGGATTCTATCTTTAATATGGAAACGGTTCAGATTGAAGGTGTGGATTCGACAAAGCGTGACACGGAGATCTTTATTGGTGAGAACTGTAAGCTCTTTGTGACGGAAAAGCTGATGACACACGATCAGCAGACCGCCATTTCCAATATTGATGTGGTCTTAGAAGGCTCCGGCAGCAGTGCGCAGATTGTATCGCGATCAGTGGCCAAGGGAACCTCGAAGCAGACCTTCCATCCGAAAGCAATCGGGGAAGCCCTGTGTCATGCGCATATTCAGTGTGATTCGATCATTATGGACGAGGCGCAGGTCTGCTCCATACCGGAGATTGATGCAAAGCATGTGGATGCGGCAATTATCCATGAAGCAGCAATCGGAAGAATTAATAACGAACAGCTGATTAAGCTCAATACGTTTGGACTAAACGAAGAAGAGGCAGAAGCTGTTATTATTGAAAACTTTTTGAACTAAGGAGTATCTATGAGAAAATTACTGGTATACCTGAAGGATTACAAAAAAGAAAGTATTCTGGGGCCTCTGTTTAAACTGCTGGAGGCTTCTTTTGAGCTGATTGTGCCGCTGGTTGTGGCATCGATGATCGACGTTGGTATCCCTGCACAGGATAAGGGATACATTGTAAAGATGGCACTTATTCTGGTTGCATTGGGAGTGATCGGATTAATCAGTTCGGTAACGGCACAGTTCTTTGCGGCAAAGGCAGCCGTCGGATTTGCAACCAGGGTGCGTCAGGCTCTGTTTGAGCATATTCAGAGGCTGACCTTTGGGCAGATGGACAGTCAGGGAACGGCAACACTGATTACCCGTATGACAAGTGACGTCAATCAGGTACAGAATGGTGTGAATCTGGTGCTTCGTCTGTTCTTAAGATCTCCCTTTATCGTATTTGGAGCCATGATTATGGCATTTACGGTAGATGTGAAGGCGGCGTTAATCTTCGTAGTAGTTATTCCGCTGCTGCTCATTGTGGTCTTTGCGATTCTGTTAATCAGTATTCCGATGTTCAGCCGGGTACAGACAAATCTCGATCAGGTCATGCGTACTACCCGTGAGAATCTGACCGGCTCCAGAGTCATTCGTGCCTTTGCGAAGGAGCCTGAGGAAATTGAAAAGTTCCGGAAGGAAAACCGGGTACTTCGTGATGTACAGGTTGTTGCCGGAAGAGTGTCCGCACTGATGAATCCGGTTACTTATATTATTATCAATGGCGGCCTGATGGCACTGATTTATGTAGGTGCACTGCAGATTGAAGGCGGCATTCTTACCCAGGGACAGGTGGTAGCACTCATCAACTATATGTCCCAGATTCTGGTAGAGCTGATTAAGCTTGCGAACCTGATTATTACCGTTACGAAGGCCATTGCATGTGGTAATCGTATTGAGTCGGTTATGGAAATTCCGGCAGGCTTCCCGGAAGAGAGCGCAGAGACCGGAAGAAACCAGTTTGGGGATGGTATGAAGCTGACAGAGTCAAAGAAGGGCAGCGGTGAATCAGGCATCAGTCTGTCGAGTGAAGAGTCTCACAGAGAGGAGTGCCCGTACAAGGTGGTCTTTGATCAGGTCGGCATGGCCTATAATGAGGGCGGTGACGAAGCCATTTCCGACGTGAACCTGAAGGTGAAAAAGGGCGAGACTATTGGCGTGATCGGAGGAACCGGTTCCGGTAAATCGACACTGGTGAATCTGATCCCCAGATTTTACGATGTGACGCGTGGACGCGTTCTTATAGATGGTACGGATGTGCGGGATATGGAGCCGGAAAAGCTCCGGTCCAAGATCGGTATGGTTTTACAGAAAGCGGTACTGTTCCGTGGTACAATCCGGGAGAATCTGTTCTGGGGTAACGAAGGGGTAGCCGATGAAGAAATCTGGCAGGCGCTGGAAACCGCACAGGCGAAGGAATTCGTGGAACAGAAGGAAGCCGGACTTGATACCATGATTGAACAGGAAGGACGCAACCTTTCCGGTGGACAGCGGCAGCGTCTGTCCATTGCAAGGGCACTGGTGCGAAAGCCGGAAATATTGATTTTGGATGACAGTTCTTCTGCACTTGACTATGCAACAGACTTAAAGCTCCGGCAGGCGATCAAAGCATTGCCCGGAGATATGACCGTGTTTATTGTATCGCAGAGAGCTTCTTCCCTGATGCATGCGGATCAGATCATTGTACTGGACGATGGCGATGTGGTTGGTCTTGGAACTCATGAAGAATTGTTAAAGACCTGTGCAACCTATCAGGAAATTTATTATACACAGGTAGAAAAGAAACCCGATCAGCAGGAAGGAAAGGAGGCGTAAGTATGGCAAAGGCAGCAAAGATGGACAAAGGACAGCAAAAAGAAACGCTGGTTAAAGTACTGAAATATATGAAGCCTTATCGCTTCTTACTCATTGTGGCAATTGTAATGGCAGCCGTTTCGGTCGTATTTACGTTATATCTTCCGATTCTTACCGGAGATGCGGTGGATGTTCTGCTGCAGTTCCTTCCGTCCGCACGTGAGACAGCAGATGTTGGTGCTGCATGGGTGACGCTCCGTCAGCTCCTTGTGAAAATGGGCGTTGTCATTCTTCTTACGGCAGCAGCCCAGTGGATTATGAGTCTGTGCAATAATCATATTGTATATAGTATTATTGAAGATATCCGTGAAAAGGCCTTTGACAAGCTCCAGAAGGTACCTCTTAAGTATCTGGACGGACATTCCCATGGCGATATTATGAGCCGCGTGGTTGCAGATGTCGATACGTTTGCGGATGGTCTGCTTCTTGGATTCACACAGTTATTTACAGGCGTGATTACGATTCTCGGAACCCTGCTTTTCATGCTTTCCGAAAATGTGGGAATTACAATCGTAGTAGTGGTTATTACACCGGTATCTTTGTTTGTGGCATCCTTTATCGCGAAGAAGACCTTTAAGATGTTCCAGTTACAGTCTACAACGAGAGGCGAGCAGACAACACTGATTAATGAAATGATTACGAATCATAAAGAAGTGAAGGCCTTTGGCAGAGAAGCGGCAGTTATGGAAGATTTCGATGAAATTAACGGCAGACTGGAAAAGTGCTCCTTACGCGCCATCTTCTTTTCCTCTCTTACCAATCCCTGTACCCGTTTTGTGAACAGCCTGGTATATATGGGTGTAGGTCTTACCGGTTCACTGGCCGTTATCCGTGGCGGTCTTACCGTTGGACAGTTAACCTGTTTCCTTTCCTATGCGAACCAGTACACCAAGCCGTTTAATGAAATTTCGGGAGTTATTACGGAGCTTCAGAATGCACTTGCCTGTGCAGCGAGAATCTTTGAACTGATTGAGGAAGAGCCGCAGCTTCCGGATGCTGAGGATGCGAGAGTCCTGACCGAGGTAGAGGGCGCTGTTTCCTTAAATCAGGTATCCTTCTCTTATAGTAAGGATCGTAAGCTGATCGAGGATCTGAACCTCAACGTAAAGCCGGGGCAGAGAATTGCAATTGTTGGACCCACCGGATGCGGAAAGACCACCATTATCAATCTGCTCATGCGTTTCTATGATGTAGATGGCGGTTCGATTTCTGTAGAGGGCACCGATATCCGCGATATTACCAGAAAGTCTCTGCGTACCTCTTATGGTATGGTGCTTCAGGAAACCTGGTTAAAGCAGGGAACGATCCGCGACAACATTATTGTTGGAAAGCCGGATGCAACCGATGAAGAAGTAATTGCGGCAGCAAAGGCATCCCATGCACACAGCTTTATCCGGAGACTTCCGGATGGATACGATACCGTGATCAGTGAAGATGGCGGAAGCCTCTCTCAGGGACAGAAGCAGCTTCTTTGCATCACACGAGTGATGCTGTGTCTGCCTCCGATGCTGATTCTGGATGAGGCAACCTCCTCGATTGATACCAGAACGGAAATCCGGATACAGAAAGCGTTTTCGACCATGATGGAAGGGCGTACCAGCTTTATCGTGGCACATCGTCTATCCACCATTCAGAATGCCGATGTGATTCTGGTTATGAAGGATGGTCATATCATTGAACAGGGAAATCACGAAGAACTTCTTGAAAAGAAGGGATTTTATGCAGAATTATACAACAGTCAGTTTACTGTAGCGTAGACCGGTACTCCGATGGGGTAACGCCGGTCTGCCCTTTGAACTGGCGGATAAAATGCGTATCGCTGTTGTAGCCGCACATCTGGCCGACCTCATGAATGGAGATCCGGGTTGTGGAAAGCAGATATTTGGCATGATCGGTGCGGCTTTGGATAATATCTTCCATCGCGGTCACCCCGAAGGTCTTTTTGTATAAATGCTGGAAATAGTATTTGCTCAGGGACATGGAGGCGCTGATTCCCTCCATGGACCAGTTTTTATAAGGCATGTTATAGATCTGGGAACGCAGGTTGGACAGCTTGTCATAGTAAACGTTATCCGGATGATGCGCATCCTTATTCAGCTTTTCACTGATCTTAAGCAGCAGAATCTGTAAATAAAGAAGAATGGTCTCTTCCTTATGGATGTTGTCCGAATAGCGCTCATAGGTAATATCTCTGATTAACAGGGACAGGTCGTGAATATCATGAACCTGCACCGGTGTATCGAAGGGAATTCCCAGTTTGGAGATAAATGCAAGATCAGACTCATCCATATAGAAATGCAGCCAGTCATCAGAATAGAGCGCTTCACTTGCACGATAGAGCTGTGGAGTGCCTTTTTTATATAAAAGAATCGTGTTCGGAGAGGTATGATAATCCGTTCCATGGATGCGAAACCAGCCTGCGGTGCGGATGAGCAGGAGCAGATAGTCTCCGGAGCCGTCCGGCCGTTCGATTCTGAAATCCTTGTCGTGCTGATGATAATATCCGCTTTTGTGAAACTGCATAATCGTTACCTCTCCGTCTGTTCTTGTATAACTATTCAGAACTGCATTCGCCATCTAAAATTGTTGTTTTGTCTGAATGCATTTTTGCATGGCTCTGAATAGTTGCGTTTTAGTGAAGAACGGTCTGTAAATATTCAATCAGAACCTTTGCTGCCCGTTCGTGGGACTTGACGCCCGGATGCGTATGTGCACCGACAGTCTCAGAAGTGGTGTTGGGCAGATTGATAAATGCGGTGTTATGATCTCCGGTATCCTTCTGATAACGGTTCATGGCATCGGTAATCAGAAGATTCAGATCATAACCGAGCATGCCATAGGTCCATACAATGTGCGCTCCGGGGTTGTCCTTACGAAGCATTTTAAGGAAATTGTATACGGCATTTTCAAAGCGTTCCCGGTCTTCTTCCACAAAGCTTCCGTCCGAATTCTTATGCTGCTTGAAGGTTTCACCGGTTTCCGGAATCGTAAAGGGAGGCTGATTAAATGCACTTGCATCGTTCGTTCCGAGATTTACCACGATAGCATCCGGTTTCCAGGAGGCAAAATCGTAAGTCTTCTGCGCTCCGGCCGCTTCATTGACACTGCCGAAGCCAAGACCACAGATCTTTTCGTAACAGGAGGGGATATTATGGCGTACATCATTATCCCATCCACAGTAAACGCCCCAGCCGCCCTGGGAGATCAGCCGGTAATCGGCATCGAGAGCTTTCGCCGTATAGGTTGCATAATTCTCACTGCTGCTCATATACATCGCAAGCCAGTCCGTATCGGGAAGGGCGCCGTAGGTACCTTCGCCGGAGGTAATACTGTCACCGATGAATTCGATTTTGTATTTGTGCTCCTTCACAGGAAGGAATTCGCCGTCAGTTTGGAAGCCGCTGACAAATACATGACAGTCATTGTCTTCGCTCATTGCCTGCAGTTCACGGAAGAATTTCATGGTTTTCGGGACACCGAAGGTCATGTTACGGAACAGACAGATGGAATAGCTGCCCGGCAGAAGCATCTGGCGGCTCATAAATGCTCCGTTTAATTCGGTTGCAATCCATGGTTCATGGAAGCTGCAGTCTACTTCAAGGTCGATCCAGAGCTCAGAGCCTGTGACATTTACCTCAATACCACTTCCGTTCCAGAAAAGAGGAAGCGGATTCTGTGTCTCATCCGTTCTCCCGTAAATATGGTAATGAGGAATCTCCTTTATGGAATAAGTCTTTAAGTTTTCGTTTTGGATCATCATAGTCAGTAAAACCACCTTTCAAAAAAGTTAAAAATTCTGATCGAAAATTCAGGATCGTAATTATCATAACATAACACAAAAGGGATGGAAAGCTAACATTTATAACAATTCCTGAAAAGAATTTATACCATTCGAAAAAGCATGATATGTACATAGAATGGCATCATTCGATATTTCCATATATAACAAAATCTGATTTAATAGAATGTAACTATTCGGGATGATTACAATGAAGTAAACAAAACATCATATGTTTAACCATTTGGAAATAGGATGGATAGGTTTATTCTATTTGTAAACGACTATTTTCTAGGAATTGGAAGGAAAAGAGAATATATTGAAAATATTCAG
>CAVJLN010000095.1:0-7816 GCA_963650485.1 Bacteroidaceae bacterium | reverse complement strand
CAGGTGGGTCAAAACAGAACGTAAAACCTGGGTCAGTTTTAAGTGTAAATCAACACCATGTGCTTGACTTATTAACAAGCCATAACCCGCTGCTGAGTTCGCGATTGCCTTCCAACAAGGTAACTCCACCTAAAAATGGGTATAGTATCCCTGCTACTTCAGATACGACAGGTTTCATGTGAAGAAATCAAGGTTCATGTATGGCGGCAAGGCCGCCGTTAACAGTTGCTATTCCAGCACTGCAACTGTCTTTAGCGCTCGTATATTCGCGAGCGTCTCAAAGAATTCGTCCTTATAGGGACAGCTGCTGCAGAGCTTGAATGTTATATATCCCGCTGAGTGAATTGCTCTTGCGGCAATTTTCAGCAGTTTCAGACGGATCGTATCAATTCGCTGTTTTCTAAAATTAGCGGCCAGTACAATCCGGCGGAACCAATTGAACAGGTTGTATGCAAGTGCGTGTACCTGCAGCCGATTCGCTTCGCAGGCCTCGTACAATCCAGGAGCAGCAAAGCCGCTGTCACCTCTCAGATACAGAGGGAGGTTGGGATATTTTTTGCGGTATTCCTGCATCAGCGGAATCATGAAAAGATCGGCATCTTTGCTGCAGTACTGGGTTCCGTCACGGAGTTCTGCCTTCAGAAGATCACCGCCGGCAAAATTTATTTTGACACGCTTATTGCTTTCAAGAGATGTGGTGTTTAAAATGTTCACAGAGAGCTCCTTTTCCTGGTTATTTGTGACTTCGACAATCACATTTTACCACAAATGTGAGCTCTTTTTTATTCACCTATCAGATGAAAGCAATAATCGTAACAACTGTAGTAGTTATGCGGCTTTCAGCCGCGTTGTCCCTATCGGGATGAATAATTCAGATTAAGTAAAATGACCGAAAATAAAAGAAAATCGAGGTTTTGGATTAATGATAAAGGTCCTATTCGTCTGCCACGGCACTCTAGCTAGGGGTATCTGCACACCTTCGCAGACTTGGGAATAGTTTGGCAAAACGGGGCAGACATAAGGAAGATTACTACGGATTAGACTACTAATGGAGCAAGGATGATGCTCTTTTTGTAAGATAGAATGTAAAAAAGCGGTTGTACACTAGAAAAAATAGGTGTGCAACCGCTTTGAATTTAAAAAGCAAAAAACGCCATGCACAAGCATAACGTCTTCAGGAACTCCTTCTACACCTGGCAGATGAGCTATTATTATTATATGGATTTTGAGGCAAAATTACAATAGAAAAATTTTAAATTTTTTGTTAACTCGAAATGGGTTATTTCTGATTTTTGTATTTTTCATAATCTTTTAGCTTCTTCTCAAGTGCGTGCTCATGATCGAAGTAAAAAGCTGTGATTAGCAGATTGTACGTTTCACGACGTTCCAACACAACCATGTATTTTTCCTCTTCTAATAAAATGTGTACTCTGGAATTACTTTTATAAGGTTTGCTCCATACTTTAATACCGTCACATGCTTCACATAAGGAGGCATCACAGTTGTAATGTTCAATAAAAGCTTTTATCCAACGAATACGTTCACATCGCCTAAAATCTGGAA
The DNA here is from genome assembly GCA_963650485.1 of Bacteroidaceae bacterium. Lineage (GTDB taxonomy): Bacteria > Bacillota > Clostridia > Lachnospirales > Lachnospiraceae > Suilimivivens. Next base: position 6,253 of record CAVJLN010000095.1, on the reverse strand, counting down.
CTCTTTCTCCATTTTTGGAATAATCCTGACAGGTCACATGGAAGAAAGCTTCCTCTTTTTCGTATTCCATTGGGTGTTTTCGGATATTTACTTGTTTTCCTTCGAATTTTGGATGTTGCAATATGAAATCATTTTTGAAAATATCATATAATACATCTTGGTAATCTGACCAAGAATCATAACCGATATATTCTTCTTGCTCTGGAAGCCAACAATTTTCACTGATCATATGGTGTCCCTCGCATCCCAGACTAATAGATTTAATTTATCCTCTCTAAGCAGAGTCGTTCTTTTTAATGTGTAATTGGAACGCTTTTTTATTAGATCGATAATTTCCAATTTCGCTGAGCTTTTCCTGAAATCTGCTGGAAAATTTCTATTTTCATATCCAATTGCTCCTATCAGCAAATCCACTATCTGCATGATTTGCACTTCATCTGAGCGAATAGGTTGTAAGCGTTTGATCACGCTCTGTGAAAAATCATACATGGAATTCGAACATACTTCACGCAATTTCTGCGCTTTGTCATATGAATTTGTGTCTTTTATATCTATATATACCTCGTACTTATCAGATGGCGAAAAAATAACCTTAAGCATATCGAAATACATTTTATAGTACCAATCATCATGTGTCTGATTAAATTTCTGATGATTTAGTTTTGATTTATCTGGAATCAACACACCTCTAAAGTGAAGAGCATCATCATCGAAGAAATAGTTAATGACATCTTTATAAACCTCAATCTTAGCCGGACTTATTTTAGTCCATTTCAATTCAAGACTCTCTGCAATGCCATTACGCACTTTGATTTCTTTGATACGCTGATTTATTATGCGCAATTTGTTTTGTGGACACCACACAGCTCCCAGTACCATTTCATTAATGCCGTCATTCTCTAGATGACAGCTTTCATCGCAATAAACATTATATAACATGCTATTTACCGTCCTTCTTAACATTATATCTTGAAGTAGTCTCCGCAACCATAGACATAGCTTTTGATTGTGGAAAAGTATACGTTGTTGCACTCGGAATATCGGAGTTTTCCTCGAAATTTTCCACCTGCTCCATAACCTTAGTAAACACTTCTGGGCTATACTGTGGCGGATAACCATTCTTTACAAGGCAAATTTTAATATCCAGTTTCAGCTTGTCACGGACGTTTTGATTGTTGAGCCAATCCGAGAAAGAGGACTGGGTGTCAATGATCTCTTTGACCTTCTTGGCCAGTGACTTACACTTGTCATTGACAATTACACCATCAACTTCTTTGTCCTCACCGTACTCGAAGTTGTACTGGTCACGCAAGGATACCAAAATGTCATAGAACGCTTTTTCCTCGAAGGTCAATCCGATTTTGCGAAAACTCTCACGGCTCTCATTCATCTGACGAAGTATCTTCAAAGCCTGTTCCGTGGCATTTTTGATAATGTCTTCAGAAGCCTGTTCTTGTGTGGCTCCGGCTTCCTCTGCACTAACGTGTTTTCGTCTTTCGTGATAAGCAGCAATGGTTTCTTCAAGCATTTGCTGATAGGTTTTTGCAGCAACTTTGTTGATTTTACTGTATTCCTTGATCTGCTTACGGAGCATTTTCACAAGCAGCTCCAGCTTTGTTGCTGGCATTTTCACATCAGACAGCTTCTCAAAATATTCTGGACTGAAAATATCTTCTTCCTCTCCGGTATCAAGAACACTTTCAACCTGATTGTAACGAAGAGCCTCCTCAACCATCTTTGATACCGCTCGATTCATGCTATCGGTGTCAAGTTCTGTTGTGCCGCTCATCTTACGTACAAATCCTGCAATTGCCATAAAGCACTGTGCCAGAGCAGATTCACTTTCAGACAGATTACCGGAAGGCTGAGCAATATCATATCCCATTCGCATTCTCTTGACTGTCTTTAAGAAGTATGTTTTGAAGGATACCTTCTGTGTAGCATTTTTTCCTTCGGAATTAAGTTCCTCGGTAGAAGCAAATACATATTCCGCTGCCTTTGCAAGCAGGCGATAACGCTCTGCCGGATCTCCATTAGGATTTAGAAATGGCTTCAAATCATATCCTGTGAACATGGTCTTAAGGACGGATAATTCTTCTTTGAAAACTCCGGTCGCTTGATCCACATCATCTTCGGTTGGGGCAACAGAAGTATCCCCACCATAGATTTTCATGGCTTCACGCATATTGTCACGAATGCCGATGTAATCAATAACCATGCCATAGTGCTTGCCTGGGTAAACTCTGTTTACGCGGCTAATGGTCTGAATCAGTAAATGCTTTTTCAGTGGCTTATCGTTATACAGATAGGTAAGGCAAGGCACGTCAAATCCGGTAATCCACATATCGACAACGATAACAATGCGGAAGTTGGACTTTTCCTGTTTGAAGGCGGCATCTAATTCCTTAGAACGTTTATCATTTTTAACACCGCCAAGATAGTTGTACATTTCCTCTTTATCGTTGCTGCCTACACTGGCAACCATAGCCAAAAAAGGCATTGGCTTCAATTCGTCAAGTTCTTCCTTGGTAGCCTCTGTGCCATTCGGAACCTTTTTTTCCTCGAACCATTCCGGATATTTGTCTTTGAATTTCAGAAGCAGGCTATAAGCAATCAATCTATTGGAGCATACAACCATAGCTTTTTGGATTCTGTCTGGTTCTTTCTCGCAGGCAGAGACATAGTGATCGTGAATATCCACAGCGAGACGCTCCAAGCGAGACGGCTCACCAAGAATAATTTCCATGGAACTCATAGCTTTCTTGCTTGCTTCGATATCGTCCTCGGTAGCTCCATCATCAGCACAACTCTTATAGTAGCTTTCTATCTCTTTGACTTTTTTTGTATCTAAGAGAACTTTTGCAATCCTTGGATGATACTTGATGGATACGGTCAGTCCATCGGCAACAGCCTGATCCATAGTGTAACGGTCAATCTCGTTACCAAAGGTCTGATAGGTTTCTGCAATCGGAGTACCCGTAAAGCCCACAAAGGTAGCGTGTGGAAATGCCTCTTTCAATACCTTTGCATATGGCTTTGAAACCATAGCTTTCATATTTTCATCGGCATCCTTGCTGAATTGAATTTTTCTGGAATGCTCCAGCTGGGTTCTGTGTGCCTCATCCGAGAAGCAGATAATATTTTTACGGTCATTGATAAGACCGATTTTGTCATCCTTGCGATCACAGAACTTCTGAATGGTGCAGATGTAAAAACCGCCACTTTCTCTAGCTCCAAGTTCCTGCCGGAGCGTTTTTCTGTCCTTCACAACAGAAACTTCTCCGAGATTCAAAAATTCCTTGCTCTTGGCAAACAGCTTGATTCCTTGTTCCTGCAGCTCATCACGGTCAACAATCATAACAATCGTAGGAGAGCCGATTTCAGGAATGTCACTGCAGCGGAGTGCCAACTGTCTGGCAAGAAAAGCCATCGTATAGGTCTTTCCGCATCCGGTCGCACCGAAGTAGGTGCCGCCTTTTCCAGTCTGTTCTACAACAGATTTTACGATGCTTTGTCTAAGCAATCTTGCCGCAAAGAACTGTGGATAACGGCAGACGATTTCCCTCTCATCACAGTCGAAGATTTCATCCTGAAAATAAATATAATCACGGAAAATTTCCAAGAAACGCTCAGGTGCATACACACCCTTTATCATCGTTTCTGTTTCTGCGAAAGGCATGGTGGAAATCTTATCACCGTCATTCACACGTCTCCATGCATAGAAATGCTCATATGGGGTGCGCACTGTACCGAGTCTTGTTTTTACGCCATCCGAAATGCAAGCCAATGGGCAGTAGTGGAGCAAATGCGGAATATCGCGCCAGTAACGGATTGTAATCTGCTCCCATGCATCATAGATTGTGGCCGTGGCATCGGCTGGATTCTTTAACTCAATAACGCACAGAGGTATACCATTTACATATAAAAGCACGTCCGGTCTGCGATTTTCACGTTGTCCATTATTGATATAGTCCACAGTCAGCTGATTGGCCACGCGAAAAATATTGTTCTCCGGGTGTTCAAAATCAATCAAAGAGATCATAATCGGCAATCCGCTTTGAGGAGTAAATTGAATGCCATCCACCATCCACTTATACACCTTGTGCAGGGTAGCAAAATCACTCTCCGCACCTGCAAGGCGAACCATATCATAAATCTGCTCTACTTCCTCTGTCATCAAGTCAGCATTAGTCTCTGTGATAAAAGCTCTGAAATCCTCCGCAATTAAAACATCAGTCTTCTTTTCTCTGACGATATTGTTTCCAGCTGTATAAGTCCAGCCTTCCTTTTCTAAAAATGCAATAAAGGCGTTTTCATAGTCTGATTCGCAATAGCGACCGTTATAATTATTCAGTTTTGCCATGCGTCACGCCTCCTTTCATCGGCTTGCTTCTTCGATAGAACCTTTGATTAAGATAGGGCAAAGGTCTTTAATTTGGGTTTTGAGTTTTTCGTTGATTTCTTTGCGAGTTAAATACGCTTCGTAAATATTGACAATATCCTGCTGAATCTCAATTGATGGAATGGGAATCCGTACATCACACATCTCATCCCAGTCGAAGGTTTCTCTGGCACTTCCCCATGAGTGAAAACGTGCATAACGATCAAATTCGCCACGCCTAAACAGCATAGCAAGGTAGCTTGGTGTTAAGGTGTTGGTAGCCGTTACGGTAAAAACGATATAGGAAGAAGAACATATATATGTATCCTGAGTATTATTATGTGCCAGAGAAATTTTTCCACCATTTCTTGATGTGACAGTCACATATGTAAAGTCATCCGGCTTTATAATTGCATAAGGGCGGAGCGATACCCCTTCCATATTTGCTTTCGTATCAATGAATTTTTTCTCGATTGATATGCCTTTCACATCATCAATACCATATTGCAGTTCTTCATTCTTTTCTTCCCTTAGCGCAATAAGTGTGCCGAGCTTTTTCATGGGATATTTATTTCTAAATTGGTCTATATATGCATCGCACGTCAGTTTCAAGTCCTCCAGCCCACGCTCGTAGCTTTGCTGATTGGCAAGCATGGCATTGTAGACATCCACATATTTCTGCTGGATATCGAGGGGTGGGAGATCAAGTTTAATCGAACAAATATCTTCCCAGTTGTAGAATTCTGTAGAACTTCCCCATGAATTTGTTATTACATATCGGTCGAATTCAGGACGATTAAAAAGCATATACAGCCATCGTGCATTTAGTATATGTTTACAGTCATCTTTAATTCTGAACACAACATAATCTTCGGTGCAGATGATGGGCTTATCACCATCATTGTAAGCAATACTGAATTTCGAACCATTTCTGGATGTTCTGTGGTTAAAAACAAATTCATCTGGACTTACTATCTGGAATTTGGTTAAATCGCGTCCATTCAAATCTGCTTTTGTCGGCATTAACTGCTTTAGATTATTGACACCACGAACGTCTGCAATTCCATACTGTAAGTTCTCGTTTCTGATATTGCGTAGTTCAATAAGCTCTCCCAGCTTATATTTACTCAATCCCATAGCCAATCCCCCTAAATGCATCTTCCAGCATTTGCTGGGATTGCTTTTCCTGCTTCATAACTTCTTTCATTTCGGACTGGATACGAGCCATTTCTTTCTCATAGTCGATTTCCAAGTCATGGTCAATAAATTCAATATATTTGCTCGGTGTGAGTGCCCAGTTATTTTCTTCAATCTCGGCTATGCCAACACTGCGGTAAAGCTCCGGCACTTCGTAGTGTGTTCCGTCTGTACCTTCACTCTGCCAGGTGTGATAAATAGCAGCGGCTCTTTCAATCTGGTCAGTTTTAAGCAAAACTTTCTTCTTATTCTCACCCTTAACCGGATTTTCAGTCCATGTACGCAAATCCATAAAGAGAATTTCATGCTCACGATTACGCATGTTTCTGCCTTGGTAGCTGCCGCCCTTTTTATTCTGATTCAAAATCCAGAGCGTAACGCTGATATCAGTGGTGATGAATAATTCTCTCGGCAGAACGATGATCGCCTCCACCTTGTCATTCTGTATCAGCTTTTTACGAATTTCGATCGTATCCCCATCATTCAATGCACCGTTGGCAAGCAGGAAACCTGCAACACCTGTCTGCTTTTTAAGATGTGAGAGCATATGCAAAATCCACGCATAGTTAGCATTGCTCTCAGGAGGAGTTTGGTAATCTGCCCAGCGAGGATCATTTGCTAAAGTGCTGTCGTACCATCCCTTCAAATTAAAAGGCGGATTTGCCATGATGTAAT
>CAVJLN010000094.1:0-8293 GCA_963650485.1 Bacteroidaceae bacterium | reverse complement strand
AGACCAGGCTGATCTGGTTCGGGGACAAAGCGAAGTCGCTGGCCTATGAGCCGAAGGATAATGAGATGGTTATCACGGTTCACAGATGGTTTGCCAATAAAAGCTGTCCCGGAGCATGGCTTTATTCGAGGCTGGGAGATCTGGCGGAGAAAGTGACGGCGAGACTTGGAGGAACGGAAGAAAAGGTTGAAATTAATGCAGCGGTACAGAGCGATGGGATGAGTAATGCAGACTGTCCTTTTGTAGTGAGGGTCAGTATCGCGGATCTGAATATCAGAAAAGGCGCCGGGACAAATACGGCGAAGACTGGGAAGTATACTGGCGTGGGAAGCTTTACCATCACGGAAGTCAGAAGCGGAAAAGGTGCGGATAAAGGATGGGGCAAGCTAAAGAGCGGAGCTGGGTGGATTAGTCTGGATTACTGCCAGAGAGTGTAAGTGAATATTGAGAAGGGTATAGCCTGGTGTTGTCTGAGTAATCAGATGACATCAGGCTATTTTTTGTTGCAAATATTAAATAATCGTTGCAGCTATTGAATACTTTTGCCGCGGAGTTGCGTTGAAAGAAAAATGGTTGCAAAAAATAATTATAAAATCGATTTGTTGAAATTACGATTAAAAAGTTGCAATAAAGGCAAGCAGCATTGCTAAAAATGCAACTTAATGATAGTATCAAAGCATAATCAAGACGGCTATAAATACTCAAATTTAGATGGAGGAATTGATATATGAACGAGCAGGCTAAAAGCGATTTTTTAAGAAAAAGGATGATTGAGCTTCGTGAGAAAAATGGTAAGTCACAGGCTGAGATGGCAGAGCTCATTGGCTGCAACAAATCGACTTTATCAAGAGCTGAAAAGGTTGGTGGAGAAACCGGATATAAAACTGTAAGAGGTTTTGCTGAAGATTATTGCGACAAGTTAGGATTGACACCAGAGCAGAAAACATTATTTCTCCGTGGAGAGAAAATAGTAGTTATTGATACCTCTGCACTTTTGAAAAACCCGCAGCTTATAGATGAACTCAGTAAGGAATATAGCCGGGTTATTATTCCTAAGATTGTTGTAGATGAACTTGATAACATCAAAGATCATAATACAAACGGTCTTGCTTCAAAGGCTTGGCAGTTGCTTAAAAGCATTGGTGGAAACGCAAATGTCATTACTATGGATTACACTGGGGAAGAAACAGATGACAACAATGATTGCAAAATCATCGGTGTGGCAGAACAGGCCGCTGAAGAGTTTAACTGTGAGGCAGATTTAATTACTTATGATGCTGGCTTTGCTGCAAGATTGAGTGGTCATGAAACCGTAAGAGCTCTGTTTTTAGAGGAGTATATCATCACAAAGCAAAATCTGATGGATATTAATAGTCTCAAGAAACTGAATGACTATTATGCTGATTCATATGATGATGTGGAGAAGGCACTTGGCATTAAGATTCCAAATGCAGATGACATAAACGCATACTTGCCAGACGGGAATACTTTGATTATTTCTGTTGTCAGAAATAAAAGAATACCAATGGAGCAGAGAAAGGAAAAAATTCGCTGGCTGATTGCACAGGGAGCTGATGTAAATAGAAGGGATTGCGGTAAGTATTATTTTCCACCATTATCACATTCCATTCAGAATGGAGATTTTGAAATATTCAAATTCTTGCTTCATGATTGTAATGCAAATCCAAATATTGGTAGTAGAAATCCTCATGATGCTGGAAAAATCAGGCAGAAGAATGATGGAAATATGCCGCTTATGATTGCAGCTTGGGATAACAAGTTAAATTATGTAAGAGAATTAATCGCTGATGAGAGAACAAGTCTTAACCAGCAGGATGGTAATGGCTTTACGGCATTAATTAAGGCTTGTTATTGGGGATGGCTGGACTGTCGCGATATTTTGATTGAGGCTGGAGCAGATACCAAGATTGTTGACCGTGATGGCTATACGGCAGAAGACAGATATCATGAGTATCTGGAAACCGGAAGACGCAAGGGCGATAATTTTAGGAAGAATAACAATAAGAAACGATTTAATAACAATGGTGGAGGCAGACGAAACTAGGGATGATAGATCGAATTTGTATTTCTATAAATAACAAATGCAATCTTAGATGCAGATATTGCCATTTCCATGAGAAGGGATATATCGAGGATGTTCCGATGGATATCTTTGAAATCCTGGATCATGTGAAGAATTATGCAAAGCAGAAGTTCAAAATAGGATTTGTTGGCGATGGAGAGGCTTTCCTGGATTTTGATAAGCTAAGGTCTTACATTGAGTATATTCAGGATGCACCATTCGTAAGTGCCTATACAATTACCAATGGGATGGTTGACCTGCCGGATGAAGATTGGAGATTTTTGGAAGATCATAAGATTAAAGTAGGCCTGTCTGTGGATGGCTACAAGGAACTGCATAATCTCAATAGATGCAATTCTTTCGACAAGGCTATGCTTACGGCAGAACATTTTAAGAAGGTAACCGGGCATTATCCTACCTGGAACGCTACTGTTGGCAGAGAGAGTATTGAGAATGCTGATAAGGTGATAGAATTCTTCAAACCGTTCGGGACAAGAGTTACATTTTCCAGAATGATAGGTAAATATGGTATTCCGCTTGAAGAATATCGGGAATTCCTTTTAAAGGCAGAGGCATCAGGACTTGAAGTGCGCAGAGGAGGAAAGGATTGCACTATGTATGGCGGCCAGTGTGGCGCTGGAATCAACAACTATTTTTTCGCCAACGGGAAAGTTTATTTCTGCGGCAATTGCATTGATCTTCCACCAGTTGCTGATAGCAATATTACCTTTGAAGAACTGGAAAAGTTGGCTCAGTCTTTAGATTTTGACAGGAATCACTGCTATAAAGAGACATTTATAGCAAGACAATATTGAAAGGAGAGCTGAGTATGCGAGTTGGTTTGTATGGAATGCCTACAGCTGGTAAAACATTCATAATGGATCAAATCGATTTCCTGGATGTATTGGTTGGTAGTAAGCTTCTAAGAGAGTATGCTCCGGACTTTGACAAGAGGGATGAATCTGGTAGAGAAGAAGCTCGTAAGGCTGTGGCAAATATATGCAGACAAAGGGATATGTTCATAATGGATGGGCATTATGCTTTTGGAGATGAAACGGCTTTTACAGATGAAGAGGGAGAAATGTATGACCAGTATCTTTATCTATATATAGATCCTGAGGAACTAAAGCGCAGGATGGAGAGATCTGAGAAAAATCAGAAGTATTTGAAATATGATCTTGCTGACTGGCAGGAAAGAGAGATAGAGGGCCTTCGGAACTATTGCCATAAGCATAACAAGGATTTTTATGTAATTGATAATCCTGTGAAAAATGTATATGCGGATGCTGAAGAAGCAATACAGTTCCTGAAGGACATTGTAGCAGGATACAGCAATGTCAATCTCGCCAGAAAAATAGTGGATTTTATTCTTCGAAATTCATCAAGTGATGTAATCACACTGGTAGATGGAGATAAGACTTTTATTCGTGAGGATAGTAGCAGTGTTGTGTTTGACTACAAAACTCATTTGTTTGATGGAAATTTTTATTCCGGCTTTCAGTCCTGGAAGCAATATCGTGAGTTCGAAACCTATGATATACACGTCCCGGAATATATTGATGTGCATAAGAATCCGAAGCTTCCGAAGAAACTGGAGGGGGAGGTTTATATCTTGTCCTCAGGGAATAAAACGGTATGGGAGAGACTGGCAAAGCAATTTGACATGAAGGCATTTGCCGGTAGAGAGATGTCTGCGGAAACAAAATATTTTGTGACTAAATTTCTTCGAGAGCATGGCAAACGCGTCTTAGCCTATGGTGATAGTATGAGCGATCTTTTCATGTTGCAGGAAGCTGATGAGGGATATCTCATATCTAAAGAAGATGGACGTATAAGTCGATCACTTGTCGGGGCAGGATTAGGAGGTGTAACGATTGTTTGAATTAACCAAGACGGAGGAAGTTAATCGACTAATTGCAATTACCAAATCAGACTCCGGAATATCTGGGCCGGAGCTTGTGAAGGCTCATATAGCTTTAGGTGAATTATTAGGCGAGGCCTTTATCGATTTGAATCCAGAGGAAACCACGATTGTTGCAATGTTACGTGGGGGTTTATTTTTCGCAGAAGGACTTTATTTTAAGTTGGGATGTAAATTCCAAGTATATAATCCTAAAATAGATGAATTTGTTAGGCCTAAGACCAAGAATATTATTTTGGTGGATTCAGTAATTAATACAGGGAAGACAATCTCAAAGATTTTGGAACCGGATATGTATGTTGCCTGTTGTGTAATCAATCAGAAAGCAATGCCGACATTCGACGAACAGCTTTATACCGTTAGGGTATCTGAAAACTCGTATGTTGGAGCAGAGGTGTCAAAGCAGAGTGGCAACAAGGGCCCCGATACTACGATGAGACTATTTAATTTAATATAAAAGTTGCATTCGGTTGCAATTTTTCAAGAAGATCAGGCGTAAAAACCTGATCTTTTTTTGTTTTTAAGACTGCATATTCCTTTTATAGGACGCAATTCGTTGCAAAAAGTTCTTAAAAGTTGCAAATCCATGTCTTCATATAACTGCTGTTGCGTTGCGTGCCTCTCGGTTGCGCTACAGCGTCAAAAATGCAAGTTTGGTGCAACATATTGCATTGCGTTGCGATAACGGTTGTAAATATTGATATAAATGCAACTCTCGATATAATGAAATTACAAAGCAACGAGATAATCCTTTAGGACAAGGAGGAAATGAAAATGAAGACAAATAGAATCGAAGAAATTATGACAGCATTGAAATCTTTTAACAAGGAAACCTATCACAAGAGCGAACTTCTCACAGAGATGTTCAATCTCCAGCAGGAAGTTGTTCGACTTACCTTTAATGAAGAGCATGCCGATACAGCAAACCTGAAAATCTGGGATGTTGAGAATCACCTGGAGCAGCTGAATGAAGAATGTGGACATGTTGCTGATGAAGAACTGCAGAGATTTAAGGATGGCAGTAAGGTACTTTGCAATCTCATCAAGGCAGAGATTTCCGGAAGCCGCGGAGAATCGAAAGCGTTTAGGGCTTTAGATTATGTGAAGTCAAGAAATCTGATTCTTAAGAATGTCGAGCTCACAGACGGAGATCACAGGACAGAACTTGATGCAGTGGTAATTACTCCGGCGGCAATCACTATTATCGAGGTTAAGAATACCGCAAAGAACATCTTTATCGATGATCAGGGAAATTACTACCGTACAGGGGAATTCCTTAAATGGGATTGCGATATCGCTGGAAAGATGAGCCTGAAGGTGGAACTTCTGAGAAAGGCCCTGGCTGGAACCGAATTCGAGAGCATGCACATTGAGAGCGTCGTGGTATTCACTAACAATCGGATAGAAGTCCAAAACAAATGCCAAAGCATAAGAACCTGTTTTGTAAGTCAGCTTTCCTACATTATAGATGGCCTTAGAGGTGAGAACAGTCTTTCAGATGAGAAGATGCATGCAGTTATGGCTGCCATTGAAGAAGCTGCCTGTCACGAGTCCTATCCGTTTGAATTCGATGTTCAGCAATACAAAAAGGATTTTGCAGTCTTGGTGGCTACATTAGAGATGGCATCGTTGCAGAGAACGGAAGAGATTGAGAAGTCCGAGATTGAAGAAACCAAAGAAGAAGAGCAACATAGCAAGCCGGGGTTCTCAGATGTTGTGAAGATGATTTTCTCTTCAAAGTATGCGAGATATGCAGGCAGAGCAGCTGCCGCAGTTGCAATCTCAGTAGTGTCAACAGCTATAACATCAAGCACATTAAATAAAGGAGGTTTCTAATATGAGCGATGTAATGAAAGGTATGATTCTAGTTTTGATGATTCTCTATATCGTGTCCCCGATAGATGCCTGTCCGGGACCGATAGATGACCTAATAGTATTGTTTATTGGCATTGCAGCTAGAAAAGGCATCTCGGCTGCAGAAGAGTAAAGGAGAAAGACAAAATGGATGTATGCGAATGCTGCGGAAGATCATTGGCAGGGGGAGTTCTCACACTCCCATGGGAAGATGGAGACAACGAGTACGCATATGTAACTTGTCCACACTGCGGTGCAGAAAATACTCAGTATGGATTTGGCGAAGATGATGATTAAGGAGGCGACAAGGATGACAATCGGGATTCTTAAGAAAGGTGATCGGGTAATCAATGTAACGGCGGAGTTTATAGCTGTGCAGCGCAAAAACGGTGAGGTCGATATCGTTCCATTAATGAAGGACGAGTCAGGTCTGAGAGTAGATACTGAAGGAATTATAACCATTGGGTTTGGTGACAACATTGTTCAGACCAAGACAATTGATGATGTTGTAGTAACCACATTTTAGAGGAGGGAAAGCAAATGGCTGGAAAGAAAGATAAATCTGTAGTAGCAGTGATTTCTGGACTTACAGATAATCAGGCGGCCAGAATCTCCGCCGACATAATGAAATCAAAGCAGAGGAATGCGCCTAATGGCCGTGGAACTGTAGCATCCGGTTTTACATCAAGTGTAGCTTCACTTCTTCAGAAGGGCCATAAACAGATAGGAGGTTAAGATGGCTAACAACAGATCTTCAGCTCATACAAGAGCACAAAAGGCAGGCAGAGAAAGAGACCGTAACCGTTGTCAGATTTGTGGCTCTAAAGATCATGTAGAAGGACACCATATTCTTGATTATCAGTTTGGTGGAGCCGCAAATTCGGACAACATCATTGCTCTTTGCCATAAGCACCACAATGATGTACACAACGGTAAGATTGATATTATGAAAATATAGGAGGACAGAGAAATGGCAATTAAAGCGACTTTAGCGATTGATGATGACAGATGGGCAAAGCATCCCTACGGTGTTGAATTTGATGACGAGGAGTGTAACAGTCAGTTTAGGTATATCGGACTTGATAGTCGAGAAGCTTGCTATCGCCAGATAGAACGAGCCAAGGCAGCTGGCTTCGATATAGATTCAGATGTAGATGAATACTTCTATTAGAATCGAATAGACTTCTGGTGGGACCTGTTGGTAGAAAATACCTGCAGGTCTTTTTCTATGAAAAATTTTACCTAGGTTAAAATTCTGCACTTTTTCTTTGCCTGTGACCTGAGAAGAGATTTTCTCAGGAAGGATGGCAGAGATTATGACTGCAGAAGAGATGAAGAACGTGGATATCAGGACTGTTGACAGAGATGCACTTGTGGATATTCACGATGTGAAGATTGACAGGACGCTTCCCAAGGAAGAGCGAATCAGAAGTTTTGTGAAGCAGATTAAGAATCCATACTGTTTTAAATGCGGGGAAGTGGTTGTGAAGATGGCTTTTTCTGATACGGAAGCAACGTTAGAAGACAGAATGGAGCATTACCTTCGAAGCCTCTGATGCCATATTTCAGATGTCATGGAAGCTGATGGAAGGCTGTGTTAAGATAAACTTGGTCAAAAAATTAGGTGCTCTGCATCTGAAAAGGCATGGCTTTTCGGTACTTGGCTGAGTAAATCAGAAAGGACGAAAAAGCTATGAAGAATAAGAATTTCAACGCATGTATTTATACAAGACTGTCGCGGGATGATGGCGATAAGCTGGAGAGTGACAGTATCATAAACCAGAGAGCCCTTATTAAGGACTTTCTTTCTAAGCATCCGGAGATCCAGACGGTTTCAGAGAAAACCGATGACGGATATTCCGGTGTCAATTTTGACAGACCCGCATTCCAGGAGATGATGGATGAAATCCGCTCTGGAAAGGTAAACTGCGTGGTTGTCAAAGACCTTTCCCGTTTTGGAAGAAATTATATCGAAGCCGGCAATTATATTGAGAGGGTATTCCCTTTTATGGGAGTGCGCTTTATCGCCATTAATGACAGTTATGATAGCCTGGACAGGAACCAATCGGACTCCCTGATAATTCCTTTTAAGAATCTGATCAATGATGCCTACTGCAAGGATATTTCCGTGAAAATCAGATCCCAGCTTGAAATCAAAAGGAAGAAGGGACAGTTCATTGGCGCCTTTGCTGTGTACGGTTATCTGAAAGATGAGGAGGACCACAACAGGCTTGTCATTGATACGTATGCTTCTGAAGTAGTGAGAGCCATTTACAAATGGAAGTTGGAAGGCATGAGCCAGGGTCGTATTGCAGACAAGCTGAATCTGCAGGGCGTTCTATGTCCGATGGAGTACAAGCTTTCCCTTGGCATGAAGGTGCAGACCAATTTCAGAGTCCATAAAAAAGCCATGTGGTCACCGGTTTCAATCACAA
>CAVJLN010000093.1:0-8332 GCA_963650485.1 Bacteroidaceae bacterium | reverse complement strand
TTACAGGTCTATGTAAAAGACCAGTCGTTGTACAGTTCCAAATTAATTAAGTTACCAACACCGCATTTTGTGGTATTCTATAATGGAGTAGAAAGTAAACCAGAGAGACGGGTTTTGAGATTGTCGGAGGCATTTGAAGTACCAACGGAAGATCCGGAACTGGAATTAAAGGTAACGATATTGAACATTAATCCCGAGATGAATGAAGAATTGAAGGAGAAGTGTCCGGTATTAAGGCAGTATACCCAATATGTGGAGCAGGTACGATGCAATAGTACGAGTATGCCGTTGGAACAGGCTGTGGAAGAGGCGATTGAATACTGTATCCGGCATAATATATTGAAAGAATTTTTATCGAAGCAGAAAGCGGAGGTAATTAAGATGAGCATTTTTGAATATGACGAGGAACGTGAAATTGAGTTGATCCGGAGGGATGAAAGGGAGATAGGAAAAGAGATCGGTCAAAAGATCGGAGAAGAGATTGGAGTTGAGAAAGAACGTGAAAATACAATTAAATCCATAATCTCATTTGGCAGAAAATTAGGTGCAAGCAAAGAACAAATCATCAAAGAGTTACAGGAAAGATGTCTGTTAAAAGAACAGGAAGCAGAAAAGAAAGTTTCTCTTTATTGGAAGTGATACCCCAATGACAGCTCCTGAAAAGACCTGAAAATTAACTTCTCCTTGCCTTTTCAGACAGGAGAAAATATAATGTAAGGTGTGCTATGCACAAAAACTTAGATGGGAGTGGTTATAACATGAAGGAACTGAAAGATTATGTTCGCAGTATTCCGGATTTCCCGGAACCGGGAATTATTTTCCGTGATGTGACGAGTGTACTGCAGGATGCGGAGGGATTTAAGCTTGCAATTGATTCGATGATTCATTTGCTGGATGGTGTAGAATTTGATGTGATTGCAGGTGCGGAGTCCCGTGGATTTATTCTGGGAGCACCGATTGCCTATGCGATGGGCAAGCCTTTTGTGCTGATCCGCAAGAAGGGCAAGCTGCCCTGTGAAACGATTGAGCAGACCTATGATCTGGAATATGGCACGGCAACGATTGAGATGCATAAGGATTCGATTAAGCCGGGACAGAAGATTGTTCTCGTAGATGATCTGATCGCAACAGGCGGAACGGTGGAGGCTGCAATTAAGCTGATTGAACAGCTTGGCGGTGATGTGGTAAAGGTAATCTTTATGATGGAGCTTGCCGGTTTAAACGGAAGAGCGAAGCTTGCCGACTATGATGTAGAATCTGTCATTACTTATGAGGGAAAATAAAGCTTGCGGTGTTACATAGGAATAACGTTAACAAAAGGATATTCCACAACAAATAAAATGAATGGAGATAGTCATGTTAGAGAAACTTTTTAGACTGAAAGAAAACGGTACGAATGTCCGCACGGAGGTTGTAGCAGGTGTTACCACCTTTATGACCATGGCATACATTCTTGCTGTAAATCCCAGTATTTTATCTGCATCCGGAATGGATGCACAGGCAGTATTAATTGCGACAGCGCTTGCTTCCTTTATCGGAACGATGTGTATGGCGCTGCTTGCCAATTATCCGTTTGCACTGGCTCCGGGACTGGGGTTAAATGCGTATTTCGCATATACGGTATGCGGAGCTATGGGCTATTCCTGGCAAATTGCATTATTTGCAATATTCGTAGAAGGTTTGATCTTTATCGTATTGTCCCTTACAAAAGTCCGTGAAGCAATCTTCAATGCCATTCCGCTTCAGCTTAAGAAGGGCGTTTCCGTTGGTATCGGTCTGTTTGTTGCCTTTATTGGTCTTCAGAATGCAGGAATTGTTGTAAACAATGATTCTACACTGGTTTCTATTGTTGACTTTACCGCAGATTTCCATACCTCCGGTATTTCTGCATTATTAGCAGTGATTGGTATTTTCATTATTGCTGCTCTTTATGTAAAGAAGGTAAAGGGTGCGATCCTGATTGGTATTTTTGCAACATGGATTCTGGGTATTCTCTGCCAGCTTACCGGATTGTATGTGGTTACTCCGGATGCAGGATATTATTCTCTGATTCCGGCATGGAGCAGCTTTAACCTCGGAGCAATTTCTTCTATTTTCGGACAGTGTTTCAAGGCTGATTTCTCCAGCTTACGTGTGTTTGATTTTGTTGCAATTGTATGTGCATTCCTCTTTGTTGATATCTTTGATACAATTGGGACTTTAATCGGATGCGCAACCAAAGCCGATATGCTGGACAAGGATGGCAAGCTTCCCCGTATCAAAGAAGCACTTCTTGCAGATGCGATTGCAACGACCGCAGGTGCAGTACTTGGTACTTCTACAACAACAACCTTTGTAGAAAGCTCTGCCGGTGTGGCAGAAGGCGGAAGAACAGGACTTTCTTCTGTTGTAACAGGTTTTCTGTTCCTGCTTGCGGTTTTCCTTTCTCCGATTTTTATTACGATTCCGAGCTTTGCAACAGCTCCGGCATTATTATTTGTAGGCTTCCTGATGATTTCTGCTGTTACTGAAATTGATTTTAATGATTATACAGAAGCTGTTCCGGCATACCTTGCATTGATAGTAATGCCGCTTACCTACAGTATTTCCGAAGGTATTGCAGCCGGTGTTATCTCTTATGTGGTAATTAATCTGGTATCCGGAAAGGCAAAGAAGATCACACCGTTAATGTATGTACTTGCTGTACTGTTTATCTGTAAATTCATTTTCCTGTAAAAAGGGAAATGCATTTGGGCTTTAAGAAGTGAAGGAGCAGTTACGGATTATATCATGCAGTATATTATTTATGCAGTCATTGTGGCACAGATTCTGACACTGATCGGAGCAGCAATCTGGTATGTCATTCTGATTAAAAAGAAAAATGTCAACCGGCCGGTCAAAGATTGTGTCAATGTGCGGACAATATTGATGTGTATACTGGCAGGGATAGGGTTGCAGCTTGTAATTGATTTCTTCTTAAATAAAATATATAAAATTAATATATAAAATTGCAAAAAGTACTTGCATTATTTGTAAATATATAATAGAATAATCAAGTGCGATGCGGACGGATCGCACTTGATATGGCTCGTTGGTCAAGCGGTTAAGACGCCGCCCTCTCACGGCGGAATCAGGGGTTCGATTCCCCTACGAGCTGTTGACTAGAATAGTCCAACCCAAGAAAATAGCCTATTCCACGTTTTGGGAGAGGTTATTTTTTTATGCAAAAGTGGTAAGTAGGATTTAGTTGAAAACTGAATGATTAACAGGGGCATCTTGGCTATTTGGGTGGATTCTTAAAAGGCATGATTTTATGCAAATTTTATTTGTAGGAAAGCTAAATTCGTGTTACGATAATAGTGAAAGCAGGTAGTTATGAAAGAAAAACAATTTTAAAGGATAAATTCAATGAGGGTATGCCGGTTTATCATGTTGATCGATATATCAGGGAAACCGGGAAATTCTTTGATGACGGTTCACATATCATATATGTGAATGGAAGCTACAAGGGCGAAGGTAAAATTGCTCAGCTTATGGAAGACTTTCATCAAAAGGAATCAGAGGATATGCACTACAAGGCGTTAGCCGATGGTGTAAAACATTTCAAAGAAACTGAGGAAGGACGTGAGACTATGTGTGAATCAGTAAAAGAATATGCTAAAGAATACGCTAAAGAATATGCGGATGAACGTGATGTGATTAAAGTAAGAAAGCTTATGGAAAATTTACAGCTTACATTGGAGCAGGCTTTAAATGCACTTGATATTCATGGAGCGTCCAGAACCTATATCGAAAAACAACTTCAAAAGTAGCTCGAATAACTAAGGCATGTAGAGCACTTAGCGAAAGCAAGCCTTAATCAATAATCTACCAATGAAAGCGAGAGAGAACATGGGAACAGATAACTACTATTCCGTAAAAGAGGATGTACAGAAGTATATTGACGGATGCAAAACCAAAATGAATGTAAGAACGCACAAGGTATTTGGACGTGCTATTTTAGCAGGAATGATGATTGCGTTTGGTGCATCGGCCAGTAATGTAGCTGCTCATGCAGTCACGAATGTTGGTCTTTCCCGACTGGTAGCCGGATGTGTATTCCCGGTCGGACTGATGATGGTCGTTCTTCTTGGTGCAGAGCTGTTCACCGGGGACTGTCTGATGGCAATGGGGAATGCGGAAGGAACCTGTACGATTCTGGACTTATGCAAGTTCCTGTTGGTGGTATATGTGGGTAATTTTGCAGGATCTGTTTTGCTGGCAATTGTGAATGTGATTTCCGGACAGTTGAATTATTCCTCAGGACTTCTTGGAGCCTATACGATTAAGGTGGCAATGGGAAAGGTGAATCTGTCCTTTGGACAGGCATTGTGCTCCGGAATCCTTTGTAATATTCTGGTATGTGCAGCCGTCCTCATGGCGATGTGTGCAAGAGATATTGTTGGTAAGCTGTTTGCCTGCTTCTTCACGATTATGCTGTTCGTGGTAGCAGGATACGAGCACTGCGTTGCCAACATGTATTATATTCCTGCCGGGCTGATTGCTTCTAAGAATGCGAACTATGCGCAGATTGCCATGGATACCTATGGATATACGGCAGATCAGCTTGCCTCCTTAAATCTCTATGGATTCTTTGTGAAAAATCTGGTTCCGGTTACGATTGGGAATATTATTGGTGGAGCAGTGCTCGGCCTGATTCTTCTTTATCTTCACGGAGATGAAAAAAAGAAACGGTAACTATTTTAATTAGTTACAGTTCAGGAATAAAGTATTTAAATCATGTCTTCAATGGTATGAGCGAGGCCGTCATGATCATTATCATACCGGGTAATGGTTGTGGCGGCTTTTTTGACAGCTTCGGTTGCGTTCGCCATGGCAATTCCCATTCCGGCTTCTGTAATCATGGAGATATCATTCTCGGCGTCTCCGGCAGCAAGGCTGAAGGCCGGATTGATGGAAAGCAGTTCACAGAGCTTGCGAACTGCAGCACCTTTTCCGGAAGCGGCAGGAAATACCTCCAGATAATAGGGATTGGAATAGGCAAGGGAGATCCCTTCCTTTTCAGCCCAGGGAAGAAGCTCCTGGCGTAAAGCCTCCAGTCTGTCTGTATCGTTCCGTTCAATGATCAGACATTTGCAGGGCTCCACATCAAGTACGGAGAAAATGTCCGGATTGATGATTGTAGGGGTATTAATAAAACGCTGGTAATAAGCAAGTCCTTCATCCATAGTCGGAGATACAATATGAGTCTCGGAATAGGTATGAAGGTGGATTCCGTAGGAAGCGGCAAGATCCGCGACGTATTTTACCTGGGAAAGCTTCAGTCCGATCCGGTAAAGCACCTGCCCGGTTTCACAGTCGTAGATTTCACCGCCGTTATAACCAATCAGATACATGCCTTTATAGTGGAGATTCAGCACATTCCGGGTGTATTTGATGTTATTGATATCCCTGCCGGAGCAGAGAACGAATTTGTGCCCGGCATCTGTCCATTTCGTTAGGACCTCTCTCGTATAATCGGTAACCTGCTTTTCATGGTTTAACAGGGTTCCGTCCATATCGGTAAATAAAATTTTGGTTTTCTTATAAAGCTCAGGATGATTCATCATGTAATTCCTTTTCTCTTTGATTGTAGTCAGTACCTCTTCGGGGACAAAAAGCTTCCCATAACCGGTGCCAAGATCAAGACCGGGCTTTGCGGTACCATGGAAATCGGAGCCGCCGCTGATGCACAGGTCATATTTTTTCGCAAGGGCACGGACCTGGCGTTCGTCCGCAGGCGTGTGGGTAGAATAAATGGCCTCAATTCCCATAAGTCCAATCTCTTTTAAGGAAGCAACCAGCTTGTCCAGCTGATCCTTTCCCATATGATAAAGACAGGGATGAGCCAGAATCGGAAAGCCGCCGGCCTTCAGGATAATTTCGACCGCACGCATGGGAGTAATCTTTTTACGGGGAACAAAGCAGGGACCGTGATCCCCGATATAGCGGTCAAAGGCTTCCCTGACACTCTTCACATATCCATGCTTCAAAAGATACTTGGCATAGTGCGCTCTTGTCAGTACACAGTCTGGAAATTCTGCTTCCAGCTCCTCATAGGTTACGGGCATACCATGTTCCGTCAGACTCCTGCACATTTCAAGGTTACGGATTTTACGGCCGTTGACGAAGTGCACGAGACGTCTTTTAAAATAATCGCTTTCATAATCAATATAAAGACCGACGATATGGATATCGCGGCCTTCATATTCTGAGGAAAATTCAATTCCGGGAATTACCTCGAGGTCTTTGCCCTCTGCGGCAGCAAGTGCTTCGGTGATTCCGTCTGTCGTATCGTGATCGGTCAGGGCGAATGCAGACAAGCCCTTTTCCAATGCATAATTTACAAGCTCAGCCGGGGTGTAGCTTCCGTCCGATTTTGTAGAATGTACATGCAGATCAATTGCGTTCAATTCGATGCTCCTTTCCTGCTCATGTCAGGGTAGAAGCAAAGACGAAGATTAATCTTCGTCTTCACCATCCTGTTTGGTATATACGGTACGTTTACGTGCCATTTCATCACTTTCGAGATATTCATCGTAGGTAGTGATCTTGTCAATCAGTGTTCCGTCCGGAAGGATTTCCATGATGCGGTTTGCGGTTGTCTGTACAAACTGATGATCATGGCAGGAGAAGAGTGCAACACCGGGGAACTTGATCAGTCCGTTGTTCAGAGCAGTGATGGACTCCATATCCAGATGGTTGGTCGGCTCGTCGAGAATCAGACAGTTGGCACCGCTGATCATCATTTTGGAAAGCAGACAACGTACCTTTTCCCCACCGGATAAGACCTTCACCTTCTTCACACCGTCTTCGCCGGCGAAAAGCATTCTTCCAAGGAAACCGCGTACATAGGTGACATCCTTAACAGGAGAGTAGCCGGTCAGCCAATCCACGATGGTCAGATTGTTATCAAACTCTGCTGTGCTGTCCTTCGGGAAATATGCCTGGGAGGTGGTAACACCCCATTTGTAAGTACCCTCATCGGGCTCCATTTCACCCATTAAAATCTGGAAGAGTGTGGTCTTAGCAAGCTCGTTGCTTCCGACAAAAGCAATCTTATCCTCATGTCCCATGATAAAGGAAATGTTGTTTAATACCTTTTCGCCATTGATGGTTTTGGAGATTCCTTCTACAGAGAGAACCTCATTACCGATTTCACGGTCGGGACGGAAGTCGATATAAGGATATTTACGGCTGGAGGGCTTGATTTCATCCAGCTCGATTTTTTCAAGGGCGCGCTTTCTACTGGTAGCCTGCTTGGATTTACTTGCGTTTGCAGAGAAGCGGGAGATAAATTCCTGTAATTCCTTGATTTTTTCTTCCTTTTTCTTATTGGCTTCCTTCATCTGCTTGATTAACAGCTGGCTGGACTCAAACCAGAAGTCGTAGTTTCCGGCATAAAGCTGGATTTTGCCATAGTCGATATCTGCGGTATGGGTACATACTTTATTTAAGAAGTAACGGTCATGGGATACGACGATAACGGTATTCTCAAAGTTAATGAGGAATTCCTCCAGCCATGCGATGGCATCGAGATCCAGATGGTTGGTCGGCTCGTCGAGAAGCAGGATATCCGGGTTGCCGAACAGTGCTTTCGCAAGTAAAACCTTCACCTTGTCATTACCGTTTAAATCTTTCATGATGGCATAGTGTAAGGAAGGATCAATACCAAGACCGTTTAACAACATGGCGGCATTACTTTCGGCTTCCCAGCCGTCCATTTCTGCAAATTCCGCTTCAAGCTCGCTGGCACGGATACCGTCTTCATCGCTGAAATCCTCCTTGGCATAGATGGCGTCCTTTTCCTTCATAATCTGGTAAAGACGTTCGTTACCCATAATAACAACATCCATAACCGGATAAGCATCGTACTTGAAGTGATCCTGTTCAAGGACCGAAAGACGCTGTCCGGGAGTGATGGTAACATCACCGCTTGTCGTTTCCAAAGCACCGGATAATATCTTTAAAAAAGTTGACTTACCGGCACCGTTGGCACCGATCAGACCATAGCAGTTTCCCTCGGTAAATTTGATATTTACATCCTCAAAGAGGGCCTTCTTGCCGATTCGTAAAGTAACATTATTTGCCTGAATCATTTTCTTACCTCTGTTTCTCGATTTTATTGTTGGACATACAAACCTTATTATACATAAAATCGTTGGATTTTCAAGGAAAATCACAATGGGTATGCGGAATTCCGTGGAACGAATTCGATTTTTAACTGCATATCCATTCCATCTGCAAGCCGCTGCAGTGTGGACAGGGAAGGATTGGCGTTTCCGCATTCGATTTTGCTGATATCGCATTGATA
>CAVJLN010000092.1:0-8489 GCA_963650485.1 Bacteroidaceae bacterium | reverse complement strand
CAAATATTCCCCGTTCTAATTGCTTCTCTACATCTCCCTGCACCAGAGAATCCCACAGCAGATTCATACAACTTTTTCCGCGTATTCACACCAACTACACCATCAACTGTATCTGTCAAAAAAGAGTGCGCAAATGATCTCTTTACACACTCTCTTATCTCTTACTCCATCTTCAATATGAACTTACCGTTTTAGAACTTAATCCTGGAATAAATATCCAGACCATCAAACGTTGCAAAATAATCCTTAGGAGTCTCGGCGCGGCGGATCAGCTTCACGCTTCCATTCTCCTTCAAAAGCAGCTCTGCACATTTCAGCTTTCCATTATAATTGTATCCCATAGAGAAGCCATGTGCGCCTGCATCGTGAATCACCAGATAATCTCCCATCTCGATTTCCGGAAGCATACGGTCAATGGCGAATTTATCATTATTTTCACACAGGGAGCCGGTTACATCATACTTGTGGTCGCAGGGAGCATCCTCCTTGCCAAGTACCGTAATATGATGATAAGCACCGTACATCGCAGGGCGCATCAGGTTGACCGCACAGGCATCCACACCAATGTACTCCTTGTAGGTATGCTTCTCATGAATCGCCTTGGTCACAAGCTGTCCGTAAGGTCCCATCATAAAACGTCCCATTTCGGTATAAATCGCAACGTCTCCCATTCCGGCAGGAACCAGAATCTCTTCATAAACCTTGCGCACGCCCTCACCAATCACACGAATGTCATTCGGTGTCTGATCCGGCTTGTAAGGGATTCCAACACCACCGGAAAGATTGATGAATTTAATATCTGCTCCGGTCTCCTTTTCGAGGCGTACGGCCAGTTCGAACAACTGGCGTGCAAGCTCCGGATAATATTCATTCGTTACCGTATTGCTTGCCAGAAAAGCATGCATACCGAAATTCTTTACACCCTTTTCCTTCAGAATGCGGTATCCTTCAAACATCTGCTCTGTAGTAAAACCATACTTGGAATCTCCCGGATTGTCCATGATTCCATTACTCAGTTCAAAAATCCCACCAGGATTGAAACGGCAGCTCATCGTTTCCGGAAGCTTGCCTAAAATCTCTTCCACGAAGTCAATATGGGTAATATCATCCAGATTGATGATCGCTCCCAGTTTATTTGCATATGCAAATTCCTCTGCCGGTGTGTCGTTTGATGAAAACATAATGTTTTCGCCGACAATTCCCATGGCCTCACTCAGCATAAGCTCTGTCATGGAAGAACAGTCGCAGCCGCAGCCATACTCTCTTAAAATTTCAATTAGATACGGATTGGGGGTTGCCTTTACTGCAAAATACTCACGGAAGCCCGGATTCCATGCAAATGCTTCCTTCACAGCCTGCGCGTTCTCACGGATCCCCTTTTCATCATAAAGATAAAAAGGCGTGGGAAACTCTTTGTTGATTTCCTGTGCTTTTTCCCTACTGATAAATGGTACTTTTTTCATATGTTTATCCTTTCTCCTCATTTATTTCAATCAGCTTCATTTCATTGCGAAGCATCTCTTTAAACACCTCAACAAAATTCGCCTGCGCCGTATACAGGCAGGTGTCGGATTTGTTCTTATTGATTTCTCCGGTCAGTACATACTCGGAATCGGTGATGAGATGTACGATATTACCACGGCTTTCACTCCGATATAAAATGGCATGCTCTTTCAATTCTGTGGAATGAAGTTCTCCGTCTGTAATCAACACAATCTTGATCTTCCGCTTTGTCAGGGACAAAAGCTCTTCTTCCAGGGCGTTCACATATTCTGCCTTCGCCGCAATATACACCCGCATTTCCGTATGTTCCAGCATAAAACGCATCTTGCTGCGGATATTGGAATATCCTTCGACGGTAATATAGCCGGTGGAAGATTTCTTCACCTCTGGAATATGTTCACACAGATAGGCTCTCGCATTCTGCAGATCCCTCACCTTATGATCACAGAATTCTTCAATGGAGGCAGTCACATAACGGTTCACGCTTCCCTGTACCAGAAACGCTGCTCCTTTGTCGGTTAGATCAGACAAACCACTGTAGACATTGGATCTGGAAATTCCCGTCATCTTCGCCACTTCATAACCGGTCAATTCTCCGTTCTGATAAAGGCAAAGATAAATATTGGCTTCCTGCCTGGTCAGTCCGAACTGAACCAGCTTATCCAAGATCAAATTTTCTTCCATCCTACACCTGTTTCATTCTTCAATTAAATAAGCTGTACTATAGTGTTTCTTTTCAGGAACACTATAGTACAGCTTCGCTTGCTTGTCAAGTAGTCTGGCTTTAGATATTCTCGATTAGGTATTCTCGATTAGATATTCTCAATCTGCCAGTCAATCGCAGTCATCCCATGGCTCACCAGAAATTCATTGGTCTGACTGAAATGTTTGCAGCCAAAAAATCCACGGTAAGCAGATAACGGACTTGGATGAGGCGCCTTTAAAATCAAGTGTTTTGGATTCGTAAGCATCGGAATCTTACGCTGTGCGGGACTTCCCCAGAGCAGGTAGACGATCGGACGATCCTGCGCATTCACCGCCTGAATAATGGCATCCGTGAACTGCTCCCAGCCTCTTCCCTGATGGGAATTTGCCTGATGGGCACGGACTGTCAGAACGGTATTTAACATCAATATACCCTGCTTCGCCCACTTCTCCAGATAGCCATTATTGGGAATATAACAGCCACAGTCATCATGCAATTCCTTATAAATATTCTGTAAGGAAGGTGGAATTTCCCTCTGTTCCGGCAATACGGAGAAACAGAGTCCATGTGCCTGATGTGCATTATGATAAGGATCCTGTCCCAGAATCATGACCTTCACCTCACTTAACGGGGTCAGATGAAAGGCATTGAAAATATCGTCTGCCGGGGGATAAATCACATGGGTATGATATTCCTCCTTCACAAACCGGTATAACTCTCTGTAATACGGCTTTTTGAATTCACCACCGATGGCATTCAGCCAGTCATTTTGTATCATTGCCATAATTTTCCTACTCCCTTATCCTAGTGCAACGGTTTTAAATTAACTACACCATATCACACGTCTATTTTCCTGATAGCACAGGACAAAAATCCTCAGCGTAGCTCGTGTACGCACATGAACCTTATTCTTTTCATATCCTGCTTTTAGCCGCTTCCAAGCCGGTTCATTGCAGCCTACAATCGCACACTCACACCACGCTCTCTTAAATATTCCTTTACATCCCGGATTTCCAGTTCGCGGAAATGAAATAAAGAGGCCGCAAGCGCCGCTTCTGCCTTGCCCTCTGTCAATGCTTCATAGAAGTGCTGCATCGTTCCGGCACCACCCGATGCAATAACCGGAATGCCAACGCTTTCTGCTACAGCCTTCGTCAGTGCAAGATCATATCCTGTTTTCGTTCCGTCACAATCCATACTGGTCAGAAGAATTTCACCGGCTCCTAATTGTTCCGCTTTCACAGCCCATTCCACCGCATCAATCCCCATATCCACTCTGCCGCCATTTTTAAAGATATTCCAACCGGAACCATCTTCCCTGCGCTTGGCATCGATAGCAACTACCACACACTGGCTTCCGAACTTATCCGCTGCTTCACGGATTAAAGCCGGATTCATAATTGCTGCCGAATTGACTGCTACTTTGTCCGCACCCTCTCGAAGAATCATTTTGAAATCCTCCACGGTTCGGATTCCACCGCCGACCGTGAACGGAATAAATACATTCTCTGCAACACGGCGTACCATATCTGCCTTAATCTCTCTGGCATCGGAGGATGCCGTAATATCTAAGAAAACCAGTTCGTCCGCACCTGCAGCATCATAGATCTTCGCAACCTCAATCGGATCTCCGGCATCCCGCAGATTCACAAAGTTGGTTCCTTTGACAACCCGGCCATTATTCACATCCAGACAAGGAATCATCCGTTTCGTATGCATCTTATTTTTCCTCCCTGCAAATGGTAATAAAATTCCTCAAAATATGTAGTCCGACCTCCGAGCTCTTTTCCGGATGGAACTGACAGGCAAAGATATTGTCATGCTCTACCGCCGCATGAATCATCGTTCCATATTCCGTCGTTGCCGCTACATCATCGATATTGCCTGCCTTCAGATAATAAGAATGTACGAAGTACACGTAAGAATCCTCTTCAATCCCCTGAAAAAGCCGGCTCTCCTTCGGGAATTTCAGGGAATTCCATCCAATATGCGGAACCTTCAGCTTCCCGTCATCCGGAATCCGTACAATTTCTCCCGGTAACAGCTTAAGTCCCTGTACGCCCGGCGTTTCATCACTTTTTTCAAACATCAGCTGCAATCCGAGACAGATTCCAAGAAACGGAATCTTCCGCTCCACTGCCTCATGAATCACCAATTCCAGCTCATAGCCCCGAATCCTTTCCATGGCATCTCCAAATGATCCTACTCCCGGAAGAATCACGCCGTCTGCACGTAAGATTTTCTCCGGATCTCTCGTAATTACCGCTTCTTCTCCCAGAAACTGAATCGCCTTTTCCACGCTCTTAATATTGCCAGCATCATAATCAATTATTGCTATCACGTTTTTTAATCTCCTGATATTTATTCGTTTTTCCAGTATTTATGCCGTTTTCCGGTACTTGGCTATGTTACATTGTCTCCCAGGTAAATAAACGCTTCTTCATCCGGAAGCACATCCTCCGGAACGGCAGGTGTTTCTTCTACCGGTTTCTCTCCCGGAAGATAAAATTCCGTTCCATGAAGCAAGGAATCCAGCTTTCTTGTATAAGTCTCGTTATCGTAGCCGTTAATTTCCACTGCTTTCTCTGCCGATACCCCGTAATCATCCTGTAAAATAGTACAGATCTGTTGATAAATTGCAGTCAACTCATTCAATGAGCCACTCGTATCAGAGCCTGCAAGTTCAAGGTACAGATCTACTCCCCGGAAAAGCGCATCCAATGCTTCCATGTCCTCACCAAGAGCCATACGGTTATGATAGGAATCCAGCTTATGCTGCAAAGAAAGAACCTCCGTTGCACGCTGATACATAATTTCATCACTGCTTCCCAGCCTTTTGTTGTTCAGCTGCTCATAAACGGTCTGATAATCCCCCGCATAAAAGGCTCTTCTTGCCTCGATTTTATCTGCATATTCCGGAAGGAAACTACTTAAAAAAGTAATTGCCGCAATCAGTGTTGCACAGAATGCAACTAGCACAATCGTTGCTTTCCGGGTGAGAACCTTCGGTTCGGGCGGGCACTTCTCTTTCTCTTTCTTTTCTTTTTTCTTCTTTTTCTTTGCAGGAGTTGCTTCGGCATTCTCGCCTTCTTCTCCTTCTGCCGTGGTAGCTTTGTCTGCTTTTTTGCCTTTTATCTTCTTATCCTTCCTCTTTTTCATTTTACTCTTATCCACGTCTTCGGCATCCAAGTCTTTGAGGATTTCAGCATTTTCACCGGTCGCATTTTCTGCTCCCTTATTTACCTCATCCTCAATTTCCTCTGCTTCTTCGGTTAAGAAATGCCAGAGTCTAGCCAAAAGTCCAGACTCCTTTTCCTGTCCGTCTTCTGCATTCATATCCTGAATGCTGTCTAATGCATCCTCAAGAGACTTTTCCGCTTCCCCGTTTTCCTCCGGTTCTGTCTTGGACTTTCCAAACAATTTCTTCCGGGTCTTTTTTTCTTTCTTTTCTTTTTTCGCCCTTTTCTCTTTTTTCTTTTTCGCTTTTGGATCTTCTGTGAAATCCTCTGTACCATCCGGTCCTTCTGTCACAGAATCGCCTTCTGAGGGCGCCTCCCTGATTCCTTCCAGAAGAGCTAACATATCTGCATCACTGGTGTCCAGATTTTCATTGTTATCAACCTTCTTCAACATCTCATTGATATCGGAAAGGTCTTCATCCTTACCTGCCATCTGATCAAGAAGTCCCATAACATCCTCCTCGGACTGGACCTTTGCCGGTGCATTATTTTCATCTTCTACAGGATTTTCTGCCTGTTTCTCCTCAGTTTCCTGGGACTCCTGCTCTCCGTCCTGATCCTTCATGGACATTAGCAGTTCATCCAGATCTGATTTCCAGGCTTCCTTCGGTTCAGATTCTGCCGCATCTCCTGTCGTTTCCGCAGACTCCACCGGTTTCCATCCGGAATCATCGGCACTTTCATCCTGCGTCACTTCGACAATTTCCTGCTCAATCTCTTTCACCGTATCTTCAAGAGCCGCTTCACAGACCTGATCTGTCTCAGATTCTTCTGCATCTTCTGTTAACTCCTCAATCAATTCCTCAGACTCCACGTCTATCGCCGTTTTCTCCGGTCTTTCAATTGATTCATTTATACCCTGCATTGCTTCTTCCATGGATCTTGGTTCATAATCCATCATGGATTTCAGCAAATCATCTAAGTATTGTTCTTCCGATGCCATACCTGTCTCCTCCAATTTATACAGAGATAGTTTATCACACTAATATTATTTCGACAATTCCTTTAAAAAGTCTGCCGGGCTTTGACAGATCCCCTCTGCCTTCCCTGCAATTTCCTCTGTAATCTGGTACAAAGAGCTATGTACACGATACATATACGCTTTATTATTAATAAATGTCGTCTTCTCAAACGGCCAGCGGATTACCGTCGGATACGCCATGCCAACTCCCAGCTCCAGCACACAAAGCTCGCGATTCAGTGTTCCCTGCAGCCATTTCTTATAAAGCGACCACTGGGACAGATAGCCATCCTCCACATAATTTTCCGTTTCCACATGATTAAATACAAGGGTCTTCCCGCACTGCGGACAAACCGGCAGATGCAGCTCTGACTCCGAAATCTCTCCCTTAACAAGAGCTTCCATTTCTGTTTCCATGTCTGGATAAATCTTTTTCACCGGATAAAGCTCTGTGTGTGCTCCATCCTCACACTGGAATCTACGCAGATCACCACATGGCGTAACCACCCGGTTCAGATCCAGTTCAGAATCCCGGATGCTTCCATCCTGACACAGGGAAACTATAAAATAATTCTTATGCTCCAATAACTTTGCAAGATTCTGATAGATCTCTTGGTTTTTCTTTAACCCCTTCTGTAAAAAATAAGCCAGAAGATACGGATAAATGGCAGCATTTTCTACTTTTTCACAAGCTGCGTGATACTCCGGTGATTTTCTCATTTTACGATAAAGATCCAGTTCCTCGCCCAGTCCTACCAGAACCATCTGTGAACTGGCAATTTTTTCTTTTATATTTGTCATAAAACCATTCCTCATTCTTTGATTTTCATCTAAATTGATCCTAAGACACACGTTTACTTTCGATCAATGCTGCTCAAAAATACCCACTGGATTATTTTCTCATATGCCCGTCATACCTAAAAAGGAGCCGATCATCTCGGCTCCTCACTCTCTTACTTCTTCACTAAATCGTCAATAATTCGAACCAGGTTCGCAATCTCCGGTTTGGATAACTGCGCATCCGCACCAAGTGCTTCGCCCTTCTTTTTCATTTCTTCATTTACCAGTGACGAAAAGAGGACAACCGGAATATCTTTCGTTGCATCATCAGATTTAATTAACTTCGTCAGACGGTGTCCATCCATCAGAGGCATTTCAATATCGGTGATGACACATTGTACATGCTCCTTCAATGTGCCATCTGCCTTACAGGTCTGAATTACATCATATGCTTCCTGACCGTTCTGTGTATGGATCAGATTGTCATATCCTGCTTTCTTTAAAGAATCTACAATTAACTTATTTAATAATACGGAATCCTCGGCGATGAGAATCGGCACATTACTCCTCTCCCGCGCTCCCATATCATCAATCTCGCTTACCTTAAGTCCTGTCTCAGGATTAATATCCGAAACAATCTTCTCGAAATCAAGGATGATAACCAGACGGTTATCCAACTTCACAATACCGGTTGAAATACTGTCTTCGGATGTAGAAACAGTTGCTCCCGGCTTAATAATCTGTTCCCAGGAAATTCTATGTATTCCTTTCACTGCATCTACATGAAATGCAATATCAAGCATGTTAAAATTCGTGATAATAAATAAGCCGCCTTCTTCGGATACTCCTCTCTGCAGGCAATTCTTCAAATCGATTGCTGTAATCATGGTATCTCTCGGCATGAAAATACCTTCAATGCTCGGATGTGAATTCGGTACGGGAGTAACCTTCTGATAAGGAATAATCTCCTTAATTTTCGCTACGTTAATTCCGTAGGCATTGCCATCCAGTTCAAACTCCAATACCTCGAGTTCGTTCGTTCCATTTTCAAGAAGAATTTTTGTATCCATATAATCCACCTCATTTTCAAGACCTTCTGTAAGTTAAATTATAGCATAAATTCCATTATCTAACAACTATAATATAGCACTCTGCATAAAAACATAAAAAAAAGAGTTTACATACGTAAACTCTATAAAAATCATCGTAATTATTCAGAATCGTTACAAATCATCTTCATATTTTGTTTATACCTTCAAAACCGATACCGAACCATTTCCATCTTCTTTCCAAGTTAAGC
>CAVJLN010000091.1:0-8646 GCA_963650485.1 Bacteroidaceae bacterium | reverse complement strand
CAGAAGCAGAACTGCGGCAAGCACAATCCAGATCATCCCTGCATTTCCAAGTGCCGATATCCACGGCATGACAACATCCCCCAAAGGTGTCCGGATGCTCTGTATCCAATCCAAAATCTGAAATTCCATGTTCATTCTTATGCCTTCCTTCTTAAGATCAGAAAAACCCTTCTGTCCTGTTCATGCAGCTATCATAACATGCTGCTTTAAACAGAACGAAGGGTTTTTCCTAAACAAATTCTAAACTATATAAAGTTGTATGACTATAAATACCGTTCCAGGAACTCCTGTAAAAAAGTCCTGTCCGATTCCCTCCGGTAAGCCCTTCACCTCTTTTAATGCCAAATGAATTTCAGCCAGCATCTGCGCCGACTCCTTCTGACAGGATTCCGGCGCCTCATGATAAGCATATACCTCACCGTCAATAAACTTTTGCACATGAAACCGGCGTCCCATTTCATCCATGGATATGACCTGATTCATTTTATTTTTGGGTCAATCATTTTTTCAGAAAATGCGAAAAAAATAGAACGTACAAATTATCACTATTAATCTATACGTTCTATTCTTTATTCAATTACAAAAATACTAGGCACTACATTTAATATACGTTCGATAATTATATCTCTCTATCACTCATGGAGATGCCCTCGTTCTTTAGATATTAAATTTCTTTTGTGATGTTGTTGTTTTTCCTCATACATAACTCGATCAGCTATATTATAAGCATCTTGAAATGAAATATCGGAAGTTTCTACTGTACATGTACCAAAAGAAGCACTGAGTTTCAAAACTTCATCACTATGTTCCTTTAGCTTCTTGCGAATAGAATCTACAATCCGGGTAACATTTTCAACTGAACAACATGCACACATAATCAAAAATTCATCACCGCCTACACGCATGGCAATACAGTTCTCTGGCAAACATTCCTGAATGCTCTTTGCAACACGCTGCAAAAGCAAATCGCCATATTCGTGTCCAAGAGTATCATTTGTATGTTTTAAGTAATTGCAGTCTGCCATAATCAAGCTGACTGGAAGCTCATCTTTTCTCATAAAGCTTTCGCAACGTGATTCCATATAATTGCGATTATGTAAACCTGTAAGTTTGTCAGTAAACGAAAGTTCTTCCGCATGTTTGATAGAAGTTACCATTGGCTGCATAATATCCGTAACATCCTGCATATATCCCTGATAACATGTATAAATATTATTTTTTGCAACACATGTTACGCCGCAACGATAATACCTTAATCCTTTCTCGTTTTTCATGCGGAATGAAAAGCTTGTTTCTTCATTCTCTGTAAGACTAAAAATAGTTTCTGTCACTTTCCCACGATCTTCCATCCAAATTTTCTCTTTCAGATCATTCAGACTGACTTCATCTCCATTGGTATTCTCAAGTCCCAGAATTCTCTTAAGTGAAGGGCTTACCGTGAGTTTTCCTTTACTACTGTTTTTGATTTCATACCTCCATTGTCCCACTTCAACCGATGTTAGCATATCTTTCATAGCCGTATTATCATAAACTTTATCATTCACATCATCTACCCAATACAGTACATGAAAAAACTCACTATCCCGTTTTGTACAAACAGTATTCACCTCTACCCATCTGTACTCTCCATTATATATGTGCCTGAGCAAAAATGAAAAGTTATCACCTTTTGTTTTTAAATGCTCTTTATACCATTGAAGAGATGTATATTGATAAAAAGTGTCCCTGTCTTCCTCATACACGCAATTAAGAGCATATGCTTTGTTATCTGTCATGTACGTTCCAACCGGATCTACGTTACTTTCTATATCCAGTATATTTCCAAAACCGTTTAACATTTTATAACTGTCATTGTTTACATCAACCCAAATAATATTTGAATATAATTCGCCAAATCCATCCAATAATAATTCCTTCAAAAATTCCTGATTTGCTTCAATCTGACGGCGATCGAGTGTGTTCTGATTCTGAGCTATTATTTTCAAGCTTATAGGTTTATCTGACAGTCTTTCATTAGCAATAGCTGTTACTGTAAACCAGTCAAACTGCTGTCCATAATTAACACGAAATTGGAAACTATAGGAATCTGCCTGTATCAGTTTTTCACAGATATGATCAATATTTGCTTCTTTCAAAAATTTTTCAATATCAATATAATAAATAATCTGCTTTTCAATCAACTCTTCTAAAAAGGTCTTCCAATTTACGCTACACTGCGTTCCATAAAATTTCGATTGGATAAACTGGCAATTCTGAGTTTTCAAATTCAAAATGATTTCTTCTGTTATATTATTCTGTAAATTAATATTATTCATTCCATTCATATACTTGCTCCTTTACATGCATACATTTATTTGGAAGTCCTTTATTAATTTCCGTACATAACACATTCATTATACCCCCCCCCGAATAATACAGTCAATCAAGAGCTTTGTCGATTTAAGGACTTTTTATATTGGTTGCTATAGTAGTCTCACTTTTATTTGTTAAATATAAACATTCAAAATCTAAAATAATAATTCTATGTTGATTGGTTTATGAAAATCAAAAGTGGACTCATATCAGTCCCATTATATCATTTCAGACCGATATGATAAATAAAAATATGGACTAATTTCAGTCCTTTCTTTCAGGTGAAGTAAATGGAACCAAAAATTAAACAGGTTGGTATTGATATTGGTGGAAATATCCGACGTATCAGATTGCAGAAAGGCTACGGTCAGACTGAACTTGTCCGTATGCTCCAATTGGAAAATATAGATATGACCAGAGAATCTCTGGTAAAAATCGAAAGAGGGATTCAGCACATCACAGGCACACAGCTTCGTGGTATCCGGGACTGTCTCCAAACTACTTACGATGACTTACTCAGTGAATCATTTAATAAAAAATAAAAGAGCCTACCATTATCCGTAGATTATTCCACAGGTAACAGTAGGCTTTCTTTATGTCTATTCTTTTATGTCCTTTCTTTCCTGTGCATCTGCATCTATCAGTAAAACTTTCTTTCCCTGCTTTGCCAGTCCGATTCCCAGGTTGCTTGTTGTGGTGGTCTTGCCAACTCCACCTTTTTGATTTGCGATTGCAATAACTTTACACATGATAAAATTCTCCTGTTCTCTACTATTTTCTTTTATCTGCTGCCCTTTACATTGCTTTTTCATTCTTTGTTCCCATCAATCTGACTTTTAGCATTAGTCTGCTCCTCCAAATAAGGCATACAGTTCCCAGTTATAAGCCGCATACTCCGGATAGCGGATCTGTATCGTCTGCCAAAAGAAAAGTGCCTTGTGGTACACATCCTGATAGCGTACCTCTTTTAATTTTTCATAGTAGAATTTTTCATGTGCTTCACTGATAAAATTGATTGTCTGTTTCTTTTTGTTTTCTGCTCCTAACGCTGTGTTGTTCATAGTGAACCTCCTTATAGATATTAGAATAAAAAAGGGAACAAACCCAAATAAAAGGGCTTATTCCCAAACATCAAACAAGGGAAAGCAATAAATGCCTGCACATCCGCTCTCGTTACCGTTAAGCTGCAGAAATAAATATATTGTTGCCTAATTCCTCTTTTCGGCAATAGCTGCCTGTGCTGCTGCCAGTCTTGCGATCGGCACACGGAACGGTGAGCAGGATACATAGTCCAGACCAATCTTGTGGCAGAATTCTACGGAAGAAGGATCTCCGCCGTGCTCACCACAGATACCGATATGAAGCTTCGGGTTCGCCGGTCTGCCAAGCCGGATCGCCATTTCCATCAGCTTACCAACACCAATCTGGTCAAGCTTGATGAATGGGTCATATTCAAAGATCTTGGTGTCATAGTATCCACCTAAGAACTTGCTCGCATCATCACGGGAGAAGCCATAGGTCATCTGAGTTAAATCATTCGTACCGAAGCAGAAGAAATCCGCATCCTTTGCAATCGCATCTGCGGTAAGTGCCGCACGCGGAATTTCAATCATCGTACCTACCTCATACTCCATGGTGATTCCTGCTTCCCTGATTTCAGCATCTGCGGTTTCTACAACGATCTTCTTAACGAAGTCAAATTCCTTCACATCTCCAACAAGCGGGATCATGATTTCCGGCTTCAGATTCCAGTCCGGATGCTCCTTCTTAACCTCGATTGCCGCACGGATCACCGCCTTGGTCTGCATCTTGGCAATTTCCGGATAAGTAACCGCCAGACGACATCCTCTGTGTCCCATCATCGGATTGAATTCATGCAGGCTGTCAATCA
Organism: Bacteroidaceae bacterium; assembly: GCA_963650485.1. Lineage (GTDB taxonomy): Bacteria > Bacillota > Clostridia > Lachnospirales > Lachnospiraceae > Suilimivivens. Next base: position 4,403 of record CAVJLN010000091.1, on the reverse strand, counting down.
TAGCCTTGATTTCATGTACACTCTTATTCTTCGTCTTTGCAAGCTTCTCAATATCAGCTTCTTCGGTCGGAACGAATTCATGAAGCGGGGGATCCAGGAAACGGATGGTTACCGGATTTCCCTCGAGTGCCTCATAAAGCTCCTTGAAGTCTCCCTGCTGATAGGGAAGAATCTTTTCGAGTGCAACTTCTCTTTCTGCTACGGTATCGGAACAGATCATTTCACGGAATGCGGCAATACGGTCTTCTTCGAAGAACATATGCTCCGTACGGCAAAGTCCGATTCCTTCTGCGCCAAGCTCTCTTGCTCTTCTTGCATCACGGGGCGTATCGGCGTTGGTACGAACCTTTAACCTGCGGTACTTGTCTGCCCATGCCATCACTCGTCCGAACTCTCCGGCAATCTTGGCATCTACCGTCTTAATCTGTCCATCATAAATATTTCCTGTTGTGCCATCAATGGAAAGATAATCACCCTCATGGAATTCCTTGCCGCCTAAGGTAAAGGTCTTATTGGCTTCATCCATCACAATGTCACCACAGCCGGAAACACAGCAGGTTCCCATACCACGGGCAACAACAGCTGCATGGCTTGTCATGCCGCCGCGTACTGTAAGGATACCCTGGGATACCTTCATACCGGTAATGTCCTCGGGAGAGGTTTCAAGACGGACAAGCACAACCTTTTCACCCTTACCTGACCAGTTTTCTGCATCCTCTGCGGAGAAAACAATCTTACCGCATGCAGCACCCGGGGAAGCGCCAAGCCCCTTTCCAACCGGTGTAGCTGCCTTTAATGCAGCTGCATCAAACTGCGGATGCAATAAGGTATCCAGATTACGGGGATCGATCATGGCGACAGCCTCTTCCTCTGTTCTCATCCCTTCATCTACAAGATCACAGGCAATCTTAAGTGCAGCCTGTGCAGTTCTCTTACCATTACGTGTCTGCAGCATATAAAGCTTTCCATGCTCTACGGTAAATTCCATATCCTGCATGTCTCTGTAATGCTTCTCCAGGGTCTGGCATACTTCGGTAAACTGCTTGAATGCTTCCGGGAACTTCTGCTCCATCTCCGCAATCTTCATCGGTGTACGGACACCTGCTACAACGTCCTCACCCTGTGCATTCGTTAAGAATTCACCGAACAATCCCTTCTCTCCGGTTGCAGGATCACGGGTAAAGGCAACACCTGTACCGCAGTCATCACCCATATTGCCAAATGCCATGGACTGTACGTTGACTGCAGTTCCCCAGGAATACGGAATGTCATTGTCACGACGATAAACATTCGCACGGGGGTTGTCCCAGGAACGGAATACGGCTTTAATTGCTCCCATCAGCTGTTCCTTCGGATCATCCGGGAAATCCTCACCGATCTTCTCTTTGTATTCTGCCTTAAACTGCGCTGCCAGCTCCTTAAGATCTTCTGTCGTAAGCTCAACATCCTGCTTCACGCCGCGCTTTTCCTTCATCTCATCAATCAGCTCTTCGAAGTATTTCTTACCGACCTCCATAACAACGTCGGAATACATCTGGATAAATCTCCGATAACAGTCCCATGCCCAACGGGGATTGCCGGACATCTCTGCAATAGCATTCACTACCTCTTCATTCAGACCAAGATTCAGAATGGTGTCCATCATACCCGGCATGGAAGCACGTGCTCCGGAACGGACGGATACGAGCAGCGGATTCTTCTTATCTCCAAACTTCTTACCGGTAATCTCTTCCATCTTTCCTATGTACTCATCAATCTGTGCACGGATCTCTCCATTGATCTCGCGTCCATCCTCATAGTACTGTGTACAGGCCTCTGTCGTAATTGTAAATCCCTGCGGTACAGGAAGGCCGATGTTGGTCATCTCTGCCAGGTTCGCCCCCTTGCCGCCGAGCAGATTTCTCATGTCAGCGCTTCCTTCTTTGAATAAGTACACCCATTTTGTCATAATTCTCTTCTCCTTTTCCCTCAAAATATGTTGTTGCCCCTTAATAGATTCAGTATAACACAATTACAACTACTCTGCATTAAAATATTGGTAACTATTCAGAGCAAAACATAAGCTGTGAAACAGCGGTTTTGCAAATGGAGTTCTGAATCGTTACGTTTATTTTTGATCCGGAATAAAGGAATCAAAGATAAACAAATCAAAGTTCTTCTTTGCTTCCTCTAATTCCTGCTGGCTTTTGATCGTCCAGGCCGCTGCCATATTTCCATAAAGACTGCGGCAGATTTTTCTGGATAAAACGTTTGCATGCTTATGATTATATGCTACAAAGTCCGGTTTTGTCAGGAAATTCAGTAACAGGTTCTGCAAAATAAAATACAGCGGTCCTTTGAATTCCCCTGTGCGTAAGAAGGCTTCCGCAAGCTGTCCCCGCACGACCTCCTTATGATGTCTGCGATACCAGAACACCGCCAGAGGATTGAAGGACTCCATACAGTACAATCCCTTGTATTTCCTTAAAAGAGCATCTGCCTTTTCACATACCGTAAGATCCGTAAGCTCTACCTTCAGCTCCACGATAAGAGGAATCCTTCCATCCACGAGCTTTAAAACATCTTCAAATAACGGAATCGTTTCGTTGCTCTTACATAAGCGAAACTTCCGCAGCTCTTCAAAGGTATAGTCACATACCTTACCCTCCTGTCCGCAGACCCTTTGTAACGTAAAGTCATGGAAAACTACCGGGATCTTATCCTTTGTCACCTGTACATCCAGTTCGATTCCATAGCCTGCCTCTACTGCTTTACGGAAAGCCGCCATAGAATTCTCCGGGGCATCCGTTTCATTATCGTGCAGACCACGATGTGCATAATACACGTTCAAAAATTTCTTTCGTTCACGGCGGTTTGTAAGCCTCGGCATAATCATTAATAAATACAGAACAACAAGTACTGCCAGAATGATAACGATCACTTCTAACCAAATTAATACTGCCATTGTTTTCATTTCTTTCTTACCTGATTTCTTATGTATACTTGTGCACCCTTTCCGGTTATATACTTCCCCATACACTGAAATCCCCACTGTACCCGTCTTTCTTTAATCATCCACGTCGAAATGCTCCAGAACGCTTGCCTTCTTATCCGGTCTGGTATCTCCGTGATGCACCTGCATCATCGTGATAAACGCCAGTACCGAGAACACGAATGCATATGGGAACAAAGTCCGATAGGAAACCTTCTCAAGCAGGAAGCCCGACAGAATCGGTGTCAGGATCTGTGCCGCCATGGAAAAGGTATAATAGGTTCCTGTAAATTTCCCAATATCACTTCCTTTACTCATCTCAACAATCATCGGATAGGAGTTGACATTGATGGCTGCCCAGCCGATACCGATCACTGCAAAAGCCACGTTAATCAGAGCATGATACTCATTGGCAAAGATCGCTGCAAAATAGCATCCGCTCATCAGTACGATTCCCACCAGGATCGTTTTCTTTCTGCCAATCCTTCCTGCCAGATTACCGATGGGAACATAGCTCAGAATGGCAGCTACAGTTGCCACCATCAGACAGTCCGCAAATCCACCGCCCTCTAAGTGCCATACGACCTTCGTATAACGGGAAAAAGCGGTTGTTACTGCATTGTAAGCGGTAAACCACAAGAAAATGGAAGCAAGCAGAAATCCCATGCTGCGTTTTACTTCTGCCGGCATCTGATGCTTTGCCGTACCGCCGTCCTTAACAGCCTCCTCTTCTTCGATGGTATCCTCGGTCTCCACCTTTAATCCGGTACTGTCCTCATAGGCTTTGATCTCTTCTGCTACCTTCGCCTTTACCTTTTTCTCGGAAATGGTAATTGCCAGAATACCGACAGAAACTGCCATCAGAGCAGCTACGCTGACAAACAGCGGCATGTAATCCGGACGGTCTCCCCTGCCGACCAGAAGCTTAATCATGATCAGTGTATAAACGCCGCCTACCGCTCCCATCAGATTGATGATTGCATTTCCCTTACTGCGGAGCTTATTCGGCGTCAGATCCGGCATCAGTGCTACCGCCGGTGAACGGTACAGTCCCATGGATACGAGAAGGGCAAACAGGAATACGATAAACAGTACCACGTTGACGGTTTTGTCTGCGACCGGTAAAAGCAGCAGGAAAATCACTGCCAGCACCGTTCCCGTCACAATAAACGGCATTCTCTTTCCAAAACGGGTGTCTGCCTTATCCGATAATGCTCCGAAGAGCGGCAGCAGAAAAATGGCAAGCACGTTATCGGCCGCCATAATGGCTCCGGTCAGTGTCTCCCCGATTCCAAAGGTATTCTGCAGGATCAGCGGAATAATGCTGTCATACATCTGCCAGAACGCACAAATGGACAGAAAGGCAAGACCGATCAACACTGTTCTTTTGTAATTCAGTTTCATAGTCTGGACTCCCTTATATATATTTGTA
>CAVJLN010000090.1:0-8985 GCA_963650485.1 Bacteroidaceae bacterium | reverse complement strand
AAAATATACTGGCATGACAGTTGGTGAATACAAAAGAAGAGAATAATGTAAAGGGCAGAGTTCAGTATGAACTCTGCCCTTTACATTTCCTTTTCTGTCTTTGACAAACATTTTACATAAGCGCACTTTTTCATTTTACAAGCGGTCTTTATGATGAAATACATAAGATCAAAACAAACAAAATGTCACCGGAATCAAAAACAAAAGGTGAACTGAGAGGAGATTATTATGAAAAAGAAATTAAGCGTATTTGTTATGGCTCTCGCAGGAGCAGCACTTCTTGCAGGATGTGGATCTAATACAACCACAGCAGCAGACACTACGACAACCGAAACAACAACAGAGACTACTGCAGAGGCAGCACCGGCAGAAGATACAACGACAGAAGCGGAAGCCCCTGCACAGACAACCGAAGATAACGGAACCGTATCCACCGATGGTTCTACTTCCATGGAGAAGGTCATCGGTGCTTTGGGAGAATCCTTCATGGCACAGAACGACGGAGTAACCTTTACCTACAATCCGACAGGCTCAGGCTCAGGTATTACCGCAGTGGAAGAGGGAAGATGCGATATCGGACTTTCCAGCAGAAACTTAAAGGATGAAGAAGTTGCAAAAGGCTTAACCCAGACCGTGCTTGCGTATGATGGAATTGCAATTATTGTAAATCCCGAAAATCCGGTTTCTGATCTTGATGTGGATACCATTGCCAAGATCTATAAGGGTGAAATCAAGAACTGGAGCGAGGTTGGCGGAAACGATGCAGAGATCGTTCTGATCGGCCGTGAAGCAGGAAGCGGTACAAGAGATGGCTTTGAATCCATTACAGGAACCGAAGATGCATGTCAGTATCGCCAGGAATTAACCTCTACAGGTGATGTAATCACAACCGTAGCCCAGAACCCGGATGCAATCGGATATGCTTCCCTTGCTTCTGTAAAGGATACAGTAAAGGCTCTTTCCGTAGGCGGTGTGGTTCCTTCTGAAGATACCGTAAAAGATGGTTCCTATGTCATCCAGCGTCCGTTCGTACTGGTAACCAAGGATGGTGTAGCATTATCCGCAACCGCTCAGAAGTTCTTCGACTACATCACTTCCGCTGATGCAGCAAGCATCATTTCCGAAGCTGGCGCAGTAGCAGCAAACTAAGATATCGAAACTGCTACATAAATATTCATTCTAAAATGAAGAGCAGATGTGAAGATACATTAAAAAGAAACAAATAGAAACAAATAGAACATCCAGACAGCATAGCATCATGAGAAAACACATCCTGGTCGCTGTCTGGATGTGGCTATATCGGTTGAAAGAATTCTTAAACGAATAAAGAAACGTAACAGGTGAACAACATGAAAAAGAAGCAATTTTTTGAAAACTTCATACACGGGATTTTCCTGGTACTCGGATTGATTACAGTAGGCTGCGTCCTGCTGATTTCTGTGTATCTGATCCTTTCCGGCATACCGGCCATCCGGCAGATTGGGCTTTTCTCCTTCCTGTTTGGAAAAACCTGGGCATCGACGGCAGCAGAGCCTTCCTATGGAATTCTGCCATTTATCCTGACCAGTGTTTACGGAACGGCAGGAGCGATTCTGCTTGGCGTTCCGTTCGGATTTCTGACCGCAGTATATCTTGCCAAGGTAGCACCGAAAAGAGTACGTACCATTATGGAATCGGCAGTCAGCCTTCTTGCCGGAATCCCTTCCGTTGTATATGGTCTTGTGGGCATGCAGGTGCTTGTACCCGGGATTCGGAAGCTGTTCCACGTCCCGGATGGGGCGAGCTTACTGGCAGCCATCATAGTATTAGCCATTATGATTCTGCCTTCCATTATCAAAGTGTCCATGACCAGTCTGGAGGCAGTCCCGAAGGAGTATGAAGATGCTTCACTGGCTCTTGGAGCCACGCCTGTGGAAACCTATTTCCGGGTATCAGTGCCGGCAGCCAAAAGTGGTATTGCGGCAGCCGTGGTGCTGGGCGTCGGACGTGCCATTGGCGAGGCGATGGCAGTCATGATGGTATCAGGAAATGTACCCAACATGCCGGAGCTGTTCCAGAGCGTCCGGTTTCTTACAACAGCCGTGGCAAGTGAAATGTCGTATTCCTCCGGACTGCAAAGACAGGCGTTGTTTTCCATTGCACTGGTACTGTTCCTGTTCATTATGCTGATTAATGCAACATTGAACTTTTTCCTAAAACGGGATAAGGAGGCTTAGGATGAAACATGGTGGAATGACACACAGACGTGTGTTTTATATCTGGATGATGAAAATATTGATGTGGGTCGCTGCCGGACTTACGGCACTCCTTGTTCTTTTCCTGATCGGATATGTATTTATTAAGGGACTTCCCAACATCTCCTTCGAGCTGCTGACTACATCACCCAGTTATCTGGCAGACCGCATCGGAATCCTGCCGGATATCTTAAATACCATTTATATTGTACTTGCAACATTACTTATTGTTCTTCCCCTTGGAGTAGGGGCTGCAATCTATCTGACGGAGTATGCAGCCAATAAGAAGCTGGTTACCGTAATTGAATATGCGGCAGAAACTCTGTCCGGTATTCCCTCGATTATTTATGGACTGGTTGGTATGCTGTTCTTCTGCCAGTTTTTAAATATGAAAACTTCCCTTCTGGCAGGTGCCCTGACGCTGGTAATTATGAATCTTCCAACGATCATGCGTACTACACAGGAGAGTCTTAAGACCGTCCCACAAAGCTACCGGGAAGGCGCATTCGGTCTGGGAGCAGGCAAATGGAGGGTGATCCGTACCGTAGTGCTGCCCGGATGTATTGATGGTGTTATTACCGGATGTATCCTGTCCGTCGGACGAATCTTGGGAGAGTCCGCAGCATTGCTTTTCACCGCAGGCTTTGCACACGCACTCAATAACATTGTAAAAGGACTAGGCAGTGCGGGAGCCACCCTGACGGTAGCTCTTTATGTATATGCAAAGGAACAGGGAGAGTTCGGAGTGGCATTTGCGATTGCCGCAATTCTGATGATCCTCACGATGCTGATTAATTTCGCAGCAGTACTTGTTGGAAAGTATTTCAAAAAGAGAAAGGATATGTAAGTGATGAACAACATTGTTTCGGTACATGATCTTTGTCTGTGGTATGGAAGCCATCAGGCACTGATGGATATTAATATTGAGATTCCGGAAAAAAGCATTACCGCACTGATCGGTCCATCCGGCTGCGGCAAATCAACCTTTTTAAAGACCATCAACCGTATGAACGATCTGATTCCGGATGTAAAGATTACGGGAGAAATTAAATACAAGGAGCAGAATATTTTCGCTCCCAATGTAGATGTAAACGATCTGCGCAGGGAAGTCGGAATGGTATTCCAGAAGCCTAACCCGTTCCCGATGAGCATTTATGATAACATTGCCTATGGACCGCGTACACATGGTGTAAAAAATAAAGCAAAGCTCGATGATATTGTGGAGCGTTCCCTGCGAGGCGCCGCCATCTGGGATGAAGTAAAGGACCGGCTTAAGAAAAATGCACTCGGACTTTCCGGCGGACAGCAGCAGAGACTCTGTATTGCAAGAGCACTTGCCGTAGAACCGGAGGTATTACTGATGGATGAGCCGACCAGTGCCCTTGACCCGATTTCCACCCTGAAGATCGAGGAGCTTGCTGAAGAGCTGAAGAAAAAATATACCATTATTATTGTCACCCATAATATGCAGCAGGCTGTGCGTATTTCAGACCGCACCGCATTTTTCCTGCTGGGCGAGCTCGTGGAATACGGTGATACAGAAAAAATGTTCTCCGATCCTGTGGATAAGAGAACCGAAGATTATATAACAGGGAGGTTTGGATGATGAGAAGTCATTTTGATGAACAGCTTGCATTACTGAACAAAGAGCTGATTGAAATGGGTGCCTTGTGTGAAGAGGTCATTGAACTGGCATCCCGCGCACTTGCAGAGGGGAACAAATCTCTGGCGGTACAGATTGCACCGATTGATGCACAGATTGACCAGAAGGAGCGCACGATTGAATCCATGTGCCTGCGTCTTCTGCTGCAGCAGCAGCCGGTAGCGAAGGATCTGCGCCAGATTTCCGCAGCTCTTAAAATGATTACCGATATGGAACGGATCGGGGATCAGGCAGAGGATATTGCCGAAATTATCTGTTTCCTTAAGGAGGAAGACTGGAAGGAGGATAACCTGCTTCCCGAAATGGCGAAGGCCTCCATCAGCATGGTGACAGAAAGCGTTGATGCGTTTGTAAAACATGATATAATGTTAGCAGAAAAGGTAATTAAGGATGATGATATTGTAGACCGGTATTTTGACCGTGTGAAGGAAGACCTGATCCGGAAGATCGCAGAGGATCCCAAGGACGGTGAATATGCGATTGATCTGCTGATCATTGCCAAATATTATGAACGTATTGCAGATCATGCGGTAAATATTGCAAAATGGGTGATCTTTTCCGTTACAGGTGTCCACAAGGAGGAATAGAAATGATTTGGTGTGTAGAAGATGATGCAAGCATCCGTGATATCGAGGTTTATGCATTGCAGTCCACAGGCTATGAAGCAAAGGGGTTCGAGGATGGTACTTCCTTTCTGAAGGAGTTACAGAACCAGAAGCCGGAGCTTGTTGTGCTGGATGTAATGCTTCCCGGAATGGACGGAATTGCTCTTTTGCAGAAGCTGAAGGAGAACCCGGAAACCCGGGATATTCCTGTTGTCATGGCAACGGCAAAGGGAGCAGAATATGATAAAATTCAGGGACTTGATTTGGGTGCGGATTATTATCTCACGAAACCGTTCGGTGTGATGGAATTCGTATCCTGCGTAAAAGCGGTTCTGCGCAGATGCCAGCCACGTCAGGTGGAGCATCTGTTGAAAACCGGAGGACTGATTGTAAATATCGACGAGCACACAGTAACCATAGATGGAGAAAGAATTACATTAACCTATAAAGAGTTTGAACTTCTCCGGCTGTTCTTGTCGCATCCGGGCATGGCATTTACCAGAGACCAGTTGTTTAACGAGGTCTGGGGAATGGATTACTGCGGAGATACCCGTACCGTGGATATGCATATCCGGACACTGCGTCAGAAGCTTAAGGACTACGGAGAACTGATTGAAACGGTACGTAATGTAGGGTACCGTCTGGAGGCTAAATCATGACAAAGAAAATCTTTCAATCGATTATAATTGTCGCCGCAACCGTGCTGCTTGCCAGCCTGACAATTATATTGGGAGTATTTTATGAGTATTTTGGAAACATCCAGAAGGGGCAGCTGACGGATGAATTAAATCTGGCGTCTGTTTCTGTTGCAAAGGATGGAGTGGATTATTTAGAGCAGTTACAGTCAGATCATTACCGTCTGACCTGGATCGATACGGACGGAACGGTTCTTTATGATACGGAAACGGGAAATGAGCAGCTGGAGAATCATAAGGATCGTGTAGAAGTAAAAGAAGCACTGCAGAACGGAACCGGAGAGTCTACTCGGTATTCTGCAACCTTGATGGAAAAGACCAGATATTATGCCAAGCGGCTGGAGGATGGAACGGTTCTTCGAATTTCTGCCAAGTATGCAACAACAGGACTTCTGGTTCTTGGAATGCTGCAGCCGATTATATTTATTATTGTTGGAGCCCTGATTCTTTCTGGAGTGCTTGCAGGCCGTCTTTCCAAGAGGATCGTGGAGCCGCTTAATAACCTCGATCTGGAGCATCCGCTGGAAAACGAAACCTATGAAGAGGTTTCTCCGCTGCTTAACCGGATTAACCGGCAGAGCAGTGAGATTTCGAGACAACTCCGTAAGCTGGAAGAAAAGACCGATGAATTTAACCAGATTACAGAGAGTATGAAGGAAGGGCTGGTGCTTCTGGATAACAAAGGCATTGTATTAAGTATTAATCCGGCAGCAGGAATGATTTTTGGCAGTGATACGCAAGGAGCCGTGGGACATGACTTTCTGACGCTGGATCGAAGCAGGTCATTAAGCACTGCCATTGAAAAAACCTTCGAGGAGGGGCACAGCGAGATCCGGATTGAACGGCTGGGAAGAGAATACCAGCTGGATATCAGCCGGATTGAATCCGCAGGGAAGGTGCTCGGTTCGGTTATTCTGGCATTTGACATCACTGAACAGGAATATGCGGAGCGGAACCGGAGAGAATTTACCGCAAACGTTTCACATGAATTAAAGACTCCGCTTCAGGGAATCATCGGAAGTGCAGACCTGATAGAAACAGGTATGGTAAAGCCGGAGGATATGCCACGGTTTATCGGTCATATCCGTAAGGAGGCGACACGTCTTGTGGCGCTTATTGAGGATATTATCCGTCTGTCACAGTTAGATGAAGGAAATGAACTTCCAAGTGAGGAATTTGATCTTCTGGATGTTGCGGAGGAGGTGGAGCAGAATCTGGAATCTACCGCAGGTACCAGAGATATTACGCTTTCTCTTTCTGGCAAAAATGCGATCATGCATGGTGTGCGCAGACTTCTTTATGAGATTGTATATAACCTTTGTGATAATGCAATCAAGTATAATCTTCCGGGAGGAAAGGTTGAAATTATGGTTGACCGCAGGGAAGACGAAGCAATTCTTTGCGTGAAGGATAATGGAATCGGAATTGCACCGGAGCACCAGTCCAGAGTGTTTGAACGCTTTTACCGCGTGGATAAGAGTCATTCCAAGTCCTCCGGAGGTACCGGTCTTGGACTTTCCATTGTGAAGCATGCCGTACAGTATCATCACGGTAAGATGGAATTAAAGAGTGAGATCGGAAAAGGAACTGAAATTACCATTTATTTTCCGCTTGAGATACCGGAAGGTACACAGATCGGTTGATAGATTTCTGAACAGGAATCATGTTGGAAAGATAAATAAAGAGTACATAGAGAAAGCTCCTCTCTGTGTACTCTTTTAAGTTGCTGATTAAGTCTTTTAATCTGAGACGTCCGTTTGTTGTCTTAACCTAAACCTCACGTGTGCGATGGCGTCTGGCAGCCTGCCTCGTCTGATAAATCGAGATGATATCCAGCTGATAAACAATCACATACATAATGGCACCCATCAGAATGCCGGTAATGACATCAAAGCAGGAATGCTGCTTGATGAATACGGTAGAAAGAATAATGGAAATACATAAGATCAGGGATCCGAAGCAAATCGCTTTGTTCTTTCGAAGCTTCTCGTTATGAGTAATTGCCAGGTGAGCACCAATGGAGTTATATACGTGGATGCTCGGCCAAAGGTTCGTCGGCGTGTCAGCCTTGTAAATTGCGGCTACCATTGTGGTAAAAATATTGTCTCTCGGCATTACTGCGGGACGAAGGTGATGTCCGTTCGGCCAGAGAGTAGAGATTAAAAGGAAGATCGTCATTCCTGTAAAAAGGAAGGTACAGGTACGATAATAATCCTGTTTGTTTTTAAATAATAAGTATATTACAACAAAAGAAACATAACCAAACCATAAGTAGTACGGGATTACGAATACCTCACAGAAGGGAATCAGATCATCCCATTTCATATGGATAACGGTCTGCGGGTTCTGTACGTTGCGCTCCAGATACATGAACCAGCTTAAGTAGATAATGGCATACGCAATAAGCGGTATCGCATGCTTATACCTTTCATAAAATTTTTTCATATTTTCCTCATTTCCTCCTCGCGTTTACACAGAAACATTCCTATTTTAATAGATGAATCTTCTTTTGTAAACACTCAATCGTGATGGAACTGCTTTTTCTGGAAACCTCTCCATCGGTGTGAACCCAGAACGGGCGGTCTGCCTCGATATGAACCGAGACCCCGTCATAGGGGTAAATATGCGGATAGCGGTAATGCTGTCCCTTCATCGCAGAAGGAAGGGCTAAGAGAATCCGCAGCTTCGTAATCGGTCCGACTGCACAAAGGTTAAAGCGTCCATCCTGTGCATCGGCATCCGGACAGAACATAAAACCGCCGCCCTCAAAACGATGAATCATGGTTGCTATAAATAAGAAGCTTTTCAACTCAAACGATTCCTTCTTATCTAATGTGATAGTACAATTTCCTCTCTTTGTCAATATAAGCTGTTTTAAGGCAATGGTCAAGTAGGTAAGTTTTCCTAGTCCGAGCTTGTTTAAGGTGTTTTTGAAATGGGATGACAGTGCCTCTTCGCAGATTGCAGCGTCATAGCCAATGCCGCAGCTTACGGCAAAATAGCGGGTATCGGAGTCGTTTTCTTCATGAAGCCTGGAGTACTCGCTGGAGGAGTCGTGGTAGGTCAGACGGCCAAGATCCATGAGGAGAGGCTTGTCGCATACGAGAATCCGGGACAAAAGCAGGGAGGGATCTCCTTTCATTCCAAGATCACGTGCCAGATCATTGCTGGAACCGGTTGGAATGTAGCCGATTTCCACCCGGTCAAAGTCGGTAATTCCCTGCAGGGCTTCGTTAAAGGTCCCGTCACCGCCTAAGGTAATAACCCGCAGCGTAGAGGCAGGATCTGCAGATAATCTGTTTTCACATAATTCGTGTACAATTCTGGTGACATCGCCGGGGCCTTTGGACAGGAAAGCTTCATATTCGACATTGTGTTTTTGAAGCCGGATTTCCAGTTCCTTCCACATTTCAAGACCATAGCCCGATTTGGACGCCGGGTTTACTACCATATTTACCATGAAATTGCCCTCCGTTTACAGCGTTTCACTTTTGTATTATTGATCGTAAATAGTTTATCAGTATTTGTGAAAAGAGTAAAGTAATGTTTTATTTTGGAAATTCTTATGGTATACTATCCTATATTTATAATCAGAGGAGGAGAATTATGTATTCATTGGATGAAGTCAGAAAAGAAGATCCGGAAATTGCACAGGCAATTGTGGATGAACAGCAGCGACAGAACAGTCATATCGAGCTGATTGCTTCTGAGAACTGGGTAAGTAAGGCTGTCATGGCAGCTATGGGAAGCCCGTTAACAAACAAATACGCAGAAGGCTATCCGGGAAA
>CAVJLN010000089.1:0-9049 GCA_963650485.1 Bacteroidaceae bacterium | reverse complement strand
GTAGTCCCTTACCGTTTTCATCCTTACCGACGATAAGCATGTCGGCAGTACCAAAACCAGACGGAGCAATGTGGCTGTAGTTTACTCTTTCTTCTACCATCACAAGAGGTTCACAGCCATTCTGCTTCATGGATTCAATGATTGAGATTACAAACTCAGCATAGATGTCCGTAATCTGATCAATCTCCTCTGTGTAGAACTCCTCTGACTGAGGCCTCTTAACCCGCTCATGCAAGTACTTCTTTACCTTGTACTCGCAGACAGAATGTGCAAAAGTTCCCTCCTCAGCGTACACCGAAGATTCATTCGGAAAGTTCAGCTGCAATCTTGCAGACGGTGGACAGTTCAGCCACTGCTTAGAACTTGATGCACTTAGCAGTGCGTGTACCTCTGGCATTTTACTCACCACCTCCCCATTAAATAGCCGCAAGGTCTGTGAGGAATGCTTCGTACTTTGAAGGATGAAGATCACCGACCCTCGCCACCTCATAGGTCTTTAAAATCGCACCGATCTTTTCATTGTTCTTTCGATTCTGCTTAATCTTATGAACGATGACCTGTGTGATATCATCAATCGTGATGGAAGATGTAGCCTCTGCCGCTTTCTTTACCGGGGCTTCTTTAACTTCAGGCTCTGCCTCCACTTCTGCTGCCGGAGCTGCTTTTTCCGCTGGAGCTGGATCATTCACAGCCTTCTCTTCCTGTGTTCCCTCTACCGGAGCAGTTTCTGGCTTAGTTTCAACTTTTGCCTTTTTCTTCACTGCCACCTTTTCTACAGCCGTAACAGGAGCAGTAGGTTCAGTCGGTTCAACTGACTCACCTGGTTCAGCATCCGCAGCAACCTTAGACGGTTCAACAGAAGCAGTCGCTTTATCCTCACCCTCAATATCCATCGTAAGGCCAAGCTGTACCGGAACTCCGATACTGTCAAAGACTGTCGCCACACCCTCGAATGTGGCCTTCAGCCCCTTGCTCAGCTTCATGGCATCCACGGTAATAAACTGTGCATTACAAGCCACCACTCGGCGTTCTACTGTTCCTGTGTCCTCCCTAGTTTCTACCTGTTCGTGTTCTACTTTCTTTGTCGTCATACGCGTCCCTCCTTAATCAATCATTCAGGCATTTCTCACTCATTTCTCACTCATTCAGGCATTTCTCAGTCCATTTCGATAAAGTTAATGTCTGGATACATCAGCGCATCGAGAATACGTTCCTCCGGGCTGCGTTCAAACACATATCGTTTTACCGGAATACCAAGCTCCTCTGCTTTTGCGATTTCCTTCTTCATCCCAGAACTAATACGTCTGCCGATAACCCAAAGCTCACTGCACTCTTCCAACCATTCAAGACCAAGCTCCTGTCCGAACTCACGAATCTCCGGATCTGTGTCATCCATGAACTGAGTGAAATAAAGATGTGGTGCACTAGGAATAAATCCCTTCGCGAGTGCGTACATGCAAGCTCCCTGCGCAGTGAAAATGTTTTCTCTAATCTCCTCTTTAATCTCCTCTTCAACCTTCTCCGGTTCTTTTTCTGCGTTTGCTGTCGGTGCAAACGGTGAACAAATGAATACCTTCTTTTCAAATGCCATTGTTGTCTACCTGTTCCTTTCTCTGCTCTTGCAGTCTGTAATTGACTGCCGTGCCTCAGTGCTCTTACAAGCCGGTTATGTTTCAGATACAATCCAGATGCCATCTAAGTCGCAGCCAAGTCACAGCAGCCCGTTTTATCACTTCAAAAGGTCTCTCAAAAAAGTCCTTCTACTATATAGGTTTTTGAAGCCCTATTTTTTTGGTATCTCCTAAAATTTTTTTGAATATCTTACGAAAAAAATTTCTCTCTTTCCTTGTCAAATTTCTTTTTAATACAAGTCAAATGACTGTACACAGTATTAAAATTCAGTCCAACTTCATTAGCGATTTCCTCCAAAGACATTCCATACTCGAATCTCAAAGCATAGATTCTTTTCTGCTTCTCCGTGAGAGCCTTCCTTCTCTCCTCCGCAGCTTCTTTCTCAAGATACGCCTGCTCTGGGTTAGGGAATCGTGTAGCTCCAGCCCAGCTCGCAGCAGGTGGTGCGTCATCAAAATCAGCATCACTGGCACTTGCCTGAGACTTCGGATGATCCATGTTGTACTGAATGCGGTCCTCCCCAGCGATAAGAACTGCATTGTACCAAGGGAACTCTCCCATTACATCCGGTGTGATTTCATCCGTCTCGGTCACAAAGTAATACTTGGCTGCTCCGCAATCCGGAACCCAGATAACGACCTTGCGATTGCCGTTGTCATACACTGCGTAGCCGTTATTGAATACCTCGCAAATACCGTTAGCACCGATCTCGATTGCAGCCACACGAGGCACTTTGGTACGAAGCTGGATAGCTCCTGGGCGGCGAGTTTTATTGTTTCCAACCGTGCTGTTAGCTTTTTCTTTGGCCTTCTTATCAAAAACAAGATCGTAGTCAGTGCCAAGAGTAGCACGGAGCTTTTCCTCCTTCTCCTCTTCTTCCCTCTCCTCGGCCTCTGCCTTTGCATTTGCCAGTACATCAGGATTCATTGCCAGAATACGGAGCAGTGCATTAAATGTGGTAGTGTTGTCAATCAGCTTCTCATTAGAACGGTCGATAAGAGTACCGTTGTCTGCTGAAGGGGCTGAAGGAGCTGAAAGAGCTGTAGCTTCTGTTGATGCTGTAGTAGCTGTGGCAGCTGTAGTAGCTGTGGCAGCAGGTGTGGTTACTGCATTACCTGCAGGTGCGGCAGTTACCTCTGTGGTGATGGTTGTTGTTACGGTTGTGACGGTTTTCTGGTTTTTCTTGATTTCCATAGTTCTTGTCCTTTCCGCTCCGACTGTTTCGGTCCGGGCAGGAGAAATTCATGGGAAATTCAGATAGTTCTTGTTGCGTCACTGTGACCATCTCCATCACGACAGCTACAACTGCTACAACAGCTACAACAACCACACCGGCGGTAATGGTGATAACAACGGCAATAAAACAGCTCTGCATATACCCAGGGAGGTACACACAGAGCTGTAATGGGCCAGACTAAAAGAAGGCGCAAGGATAGCAGTGAGTACTTCCCTACGATCCCCTTTCACTGTGTCTGAAGCCTATCTCTAGGCCGCCAACACCAGAAAAAAGATCGTATGAATTACTTCTGCCCTTTGCGCTTAACTAGTCGGGCTATATGTAATTAATTTTTCTCATCGAGCTGGGAGACTTCTGAAGCTCGTGTGCTTCGTGTGAAGCTCGTGTGCTTCGTGTGAAGCTCGTGTGCTTCTCTGTTTCCCTGTCGATGATTATATTTTATATGGAATGACAAAAATTCTCCTCAACCATGCGGTAGAGTCTTTAGGTCGGAACTCTACCAATTGGTAGAAAAATGATTAAAAATGACCTTGAAAATAAAAAAGACCTGATGAATACCTCTTTACTGTACTCATCAGGGCTTAAGCTATCATCGTCTTCATTAGCTGAAGCACCACGTCTTGCTGCTCCTCAGTTAATTGATAAAAAATTTCTGCAGCTCCTTTTATGTCTTTCGTATCTTTCTTCTTATCTAACATGCCGTCTGGTGCAAAGTCTTCTACAGATACATTTAGGGCATCAGCAATTCGAATCATCGTTAGATATGATGGAACTTGACGTCCGGTCTCATAGCGGTAGATAGAATTGGCTTCTACATCCGCTTTCTCAGCCAGTTTTTCTCGCGTGATACTACCGCGAGCATTCAATATCTTTGTGCCTATTGATTTTTTCATTACTGCATCTAACTTAGTTGCCAACTCCGTCTACCCCCTTTCTTAATAAATTATAACCCCAAAGTTCACAGCGCTGCTCCAGCACCGTCAACAAAACCCTCTGTTTTAGTGAGAAAAAGCCGGAATAGCAGACTTTAAGAAGGCATTATTCTCTCATCTACTACTCCGGCTTATCTCGTTTCTTAGGGACTTACTACCCCATCGGAAAGCTCGTTATTTGCAATCGATTATATAAAATTTCAAATTATGAATCATGACCATCTCTACACTCTGGTCATACACACATTCCTTAACGCCACGTCAATCTCTATCGGTTTAAATCTCATCCCGGATAGATAACAACTTTTGTTCCAGTACCATAAAGTGCCTCAGCAAACTGCTGAACTGTAAAAGTATCGTACTTATTTCCCTTCCCCTTGATTAATGCAACTGGATTCCCTGTTTCGTGATCTGTGACCTTAGTTCCTATCATGATATCTTCTTTATTCGTTCGTATCTCATATGCCTTTCTGCTCCTCATTCAGTATCCCCCTCTTATTCCCCATCATCTGGCTTATTTTCCATCATCTGGCTTATTCCCCATCATCTGGCTTATTTTCCATCATCTGTCTTATTTCCCATCATTTGGCTTATTTCCCTCAGATGTAATCACCCAATCAGGTGCTTTTATTTTTTCTTCAATTTGGAAGAACGTTACCTTTTCCTCTCTGTCCCTCATCGGAATCACATATTCTTCAGCAATCTGATTGCCCGAAATAAGAATAATTGAAATTTCGTCAGGGATACAGATGTTTGAATATCTCTTCTTTATAAATTCAAACGCAGTCTTATGTTCTACCACAACAGATACCTTATCCACTTCTGCTGTTCCCATGTAGAATTTACTCATTATTCTGTCCATGCACTGTCTAGTTATTCCCATACCCGCCGGTATTCCACTAATACGAGGATCTGGCGATAGCATTTTAAATTCGAATGCCCATCTCCCTTCTCCGTGTGATACCGCATCAGTCTTTATCACGATATCATACTCTTTATGTATTTTTCCCTCTTGCATAGCGGATACGGAATATCCCCTTTTTAGAAGTTCATCTTGAATTATCATCCTGCATCTTTGCTCGAACTTAGAGTATAACTCCATTCTGCTGCTTCGATTTTGTTTTTCCATTCCGTGGGCTTCCATAAGCTTTTCAAAGGTAACTCCACTCTCTGGATCAGCTTTCTCTGCAATATCGGCTATCAGCGTATCTTTATTAGCCCCAACAGTCTGCATATTTACTATTCTGGAAAGTGTAGACGGATTCACCCCCAAATCAGCGGCAAACTGTCTCATGCTACGTGCCGGACCTTTCGCCTTAATAACTAATTCTGACAGCGTTTCCTTGTCCGGATCTCGTACTCTGATATATTGGGATAATTGTGAATAATACTTTTTCATCCTTTCCTCCATCATCTCTTTGCTATTGCCAACCCCGTCTATAATCATTTCCTTCGTAATCCCTTCTTTATCTTGTACTTTAATGTCTATGCTAAGCCTCTTGCTAAACCTCTTGGCGTCTCCTCACGCCATTGCCATTACTTACAGCAATAATTCGTGCTGTTGTTCGCCATTGCTTGTTGTTCGTTGTTGTTCGTTGTTGTTCGTTGTTGTTCGTTGTTGTTCGTTGTTGTTCATCGTTGCTTGATGTTGCTTATATTGTATATCAGTCTCATATACATGTCAATGCTATACGCAAATTATTTTGCGTGATGTTGCTTGTGTAACATTTAGAGCTGATGTATAAATGCATCCCCTGCAAGCTCATCCTATTCTTACACGTTCGTTCCATTTTTGTTTATTGACACGTTCGTGACATTGTGATACCATATAAGCATAAAAATTTGTTCGATACACAAGTCTATTTTAACACGATTGTGCATTTTGTCAATATATATTTTACACATTCGTAGTTTTAATCTTTTGCCAGCAGGCACGAACATGTCATTTATCACCATTTGCCGTGTTTTATAAATAGGCATTGAACATGGAGAGAAACACGACAATGGCGAGAAACACGACAATGGAGAAATACCTAAAGAGCCACGACGGAAAGAGCCACGACGGACTATGCAAAAATGTACGCAAAGAGTCGTGGAAAAGTGCATGCAAAGGCGCATACTAAAGTCGTGGAAAATCTGGCACAAAAGAAATAAAAGCAGAACCAAGAAGGAGGTTTATACCATGGCAGCGAATAATAGCATAAAAGAAGGTGCTCCCTATGCAGATTTCGCCAAAGGATTAATCGAATTAAGAAAGAACGCAGGTCTTACTAGAGCACAGCTTGCAGAAAAAATAGGAATTTCAGGAAGAACCATCATTAACTATGAGAATGGAACTCGTATCCCCTTTGCCGATACTGCCCTCAAGATGGCCCAGGTTTTCGGCATCACCGTCGAAGAATTACTCGGTGTGCACTCCTCTCCTGCGGAACAGGAAAAAGCATGTGCTATGGATAGCATTCACGAAATATACGATAAGAAGGCAGCGGATCAGTTGGATTCCTTAATCGGAAATGCAACCTCACTCCTTGCCGGAGGCACCCTTACCGAAGAACAGAATATGGATTTCATCTTGGAAATGCAAAAACTGCTCATGCTCGCCACAGAGAGAGCAAAAGCAGTCTATACACCTAAAAAATATAGGACCGAAGATAAAGCAGAAGCTTCCAGAGAACGCCTTAAGCAGGTCGATGCCATCGATCAGGTTCTCCGGGAACGCCATGAAGGTAATCATAAGAATACCTGTGATAATTCCTGCGATAATTCCTGTGATGGCACCTACGGTGATTCCTGCGATAATATCTGCGATAATTCCTGCGGTACTTCTTATGATAATTCCTACGGTGATTCTTATGATGATTCCTATGGCAGCACCCATGAAGAGACTCGCAATGATGCTTGTGATAATACCTCCTACGATGATACCTCCTACGATGATTCCACCGCAGTGTAGAACACACTTCACTTTCGCTGAGTCATTATGTCTTTATACCGTGAGGTGACCGATATTGAATACAGATATTTTAGCACGGATGGATATCGTTGTTGCTGACTGCGGCTCATCCGATCCGTTTGATATAATCGAATATCTTGGTGCCACCTATGTGCCTTTGTACAGCTCAGTCATCGGATACGTGCGTAGACTGAAAGGATATAATTGGGTAGGCATCAATGCGCTCCTTCCAGAAAAAAGAAGGCTTCTCGCCGGTAGACATGAGGTCACGCATTTGATTGGGCACCTGGATACTAATGAATTTGGAAGCCACCAAGAGACTGCATTGTTTACCACAAAGCAAGGTCTTTATGATAAAACTCTAAGCTATCAAGAAAAAGAAGCAAACCTTGTGGCAGCCGATTTTACCATTCCAACGCAGGACTTTCTTGACCTCATCGGATACTACGATAGCACAGTGAAAGAGCTTGTTGAAAAACAGAAGGAGCTTAACGAGGTCACGAAAAGCTATGAGCAGTTAAGAAGCATTTACAGCTATATGACCATTTCCGATTCTCAAAAGAAAAGGCTGACGGCATACAATAAGAAAATGCAACAGCTCCGAGCTGATGTCGACGAAATCCAATGCGACATTTCTGCTTCCGGCTATTGCAGGACAAACGCAGAAATTGCACGAGAGCTGGATTTTGATGAGGATTTCATCATTTACAAAGCGGAAGCCCTTAGAATGAGAGGCTATGATCTGCCTCTGTTGGAATTACAGAGATTCGATAAAATGCTACGGTGGTAAAATATGTTGTGTGTGTTGGAGGCCGTGCCGAGCGTACCAAGCTACATGAAGAACTACACAAAGATCTGTCTGAAGAGCTGTGCATAGAACTATCTAAAGAGCGAGGTGATAAGAATTTGAGCAACACTTACAATACTTACAACGCGTCTAGCACCTATTATTATTGCGATGCCTGCCACTACTGCTTTGAGGCTGATGTACCAAGAGCTACTGCAATAGATGCACTGGATGACCTGGGTGTCACGGATGCCCTGGGTGTCACGGATGCCCTGTGTGTCACGGATGCCCTAGATACCGCAGATGCCCTAGATACACTGGATGCACTAACTGATGCCTTACCAGACCGTTGTCCTGACTGCGGTGCGGTTGAACACAATGGAAAGCCAGCAGTACGGCTAGCAAAACCACATGAAGTAGCTGAACTGCTCCGTATGCGGGCAGAAGATAATAGCTGACTGATAGCTGACTCCCCAAAAGCAGTTCTGCATCAACCTATCACACAGGAATTTTAAAACATACGGTCGTATATATTATCTATATTATCTATATTATTATATTGTGTAAGTAGTGGAACTTAAAATATATAATATAAAATAATATATACTATATAATATAAACGATTTTTCCTTCCTCCACTTTCCCAGAACGAGTTATGAGAAGGATCTGTGTGATCATTGATAACCCACAAAGAGCCTACGAGAACCTGTGACGAGTCTGCGAGAACCTGCAAGAGCTGTGACCATCATGAGAATTCCGTGATAACCACAGCTCTTTTATAATGCAGCACCTTAATCTCGGTGCTCTAGCTACTCTCAATCAAGCCCCTCAATCCAAAGCTCAAGCCCCTTAATCCCCTCAGTCCAGTTCCTCAATCCAAAATTTAATCCAGCTCCTTCATCATTTCCAGCGTGTGGAAGGCAAGTCCCACATCTGTGTCTGAGAACATATTCTTATAGTTATCTTCCACTGCTTGCAGTCCCAAATCATGGTAGGTGTTATAATCCTTGAGGTCATACACTCCAACAGGCTGAAGCTCGTAAATCGTCCAGATGGCTTTACCGTATTTCTGTGCCAAGCCATACTCTGTGGCCATCTGCTTTTTCTCGTCATCTCTGTAATAGTTCATAACGAACACGCCGTCTGTCGCCTTTATGATTCGCTCAACGGTGTTCTTACCACCAGCTTTCACGTCATCATCTAGCCAAAACGGAATGCAGACATAGACCGGGAGGGATTCTGTGTTCAAGCTTTCAAGGGCCTCCAGGTGAGATGCCAAAGCCTGGTAGTCTGATTCAATGTCAAAAACCACGCCATCAGCATTCAGTTCCGCTGCCTCATCTACGACACGCTTTAAGTCTGAAGCCGTCCACGAACCATCTCCAGCCAAAATAAGTGTGTTGTAAGATCGAAGCTTCTTGATGTCCTTGCTGTGGTTGTAATCCAGCAGAACCGTGTTAATATCATGCTCCTCCAGAACCTTTAACCCTTTTTTATCCACGCCCTCC
>CAVJLN010000088.1:0-9098 GCA_963650485.1 Bacteroidaceae bacterium | reverse complement strand
CCCTTTACATTATTCTCTTCTTTTGTATTCACCAACTGTCATGCCAGTATATTTTTTAAATTGTCTGCAGAAATAAGATGCATACTGATATCCAACCTTTTCTGCCAGCACATTGACATTGTCAATTCCCTGCTCAATCAGTATCCTTGCCTGTTCCATCCGCACCTCTGTCAGATAATCCACAAAGTTCTTATGCAGTTCCTGTCTGAAAAGATGACTTAGATAGCTGGTACTAAGTTTAATATGTGCTGCAGTATCTTCCAGTGATATGTTTTCTGCGTAATGCTCTCCCAAATATTGAATTGCTTTCTGCAGGTGCAGGCTATAGCCTGATATATCGTTCTGTTCCTTGGTTTTTTCTGTTCTCTGCTCCCTCAATTGAATCTGTATGGGAAGTCTTTTTTCAATATCTGAGATCAAAAATCCTGCCCGGATTTCCGGCACCATTCCAAATACTGTCTGACAGATCTGGCTCATCATTCCTTCTACATCCTCAGACAGCTTTTGATATTCCTTTTCATCCATGACTGAAGAGGTATAGATCAGCATGGGCAACACATTTCCTTCTACCGGGCAAATAGCAAAATCACAGAACAGAGAAAGCTTTCCAGTCGCTTCCTCCGATAATCTTTTTATTTTTCCCACATCCATAAGATACTGTCCGCCTTCTTTTGTAAAGCACAGGGACAGTATAAAACCACTGATGAATTCTCCCTTTTTTCCCTTACCCACTTCCTGCTTTTTCTCTGCTTTAATCTGTAAAAGAACTACATCCATCTGTTCCTTTAATTCGCTTTTTCTGACAGGCTTTAACAGATAAGCATCCACATGCAGATGCAATGCGTCCTTAGCATAGGCAAACTTTCCATAGGCAGTCTTAACAATCACATGGCCTCTGTACCCTCTTTCTCTGAGAATGGCAAGAGCCTGCAATCCATTCAATCCCGGCATCTCAATATCTAGAATCAGCAGCTCAGGATTTTCTCCTGTCACCGTCTCTACTACCTGAGTGCCATCCCGAGCATCCGGCAGAAGCACTGCTTCCGGATAATTTCGTTCCAGAAAAAAATGCATTGCTCTAAGTTCCAACTCCTCATCATCAGCAATTAATACCCGATACATAAACTCTCCTCATAGGGAATCAACATTCTGATCTCCGTTCCCTTTTCCGATGCAGAAGAAATTTCCATCACAAACTCATCCTTAAAAAATGCCCTCATTCTATCAATCACATTTTTTAGGCCAATACTGTCAGAATGAATTCCTGTCTGATCTATCCCTTCAATGTAACTCCGAATCAGTCTTCTCTTTTCTTCTTCCATACCGCATCCGTTATCTCGGATGATTATGATTACCTTCTCTTCTTCTCTGCAGATCCGTATGAGTATTTTCCCTCCCCTGAGCGCCAGTCCGTGAACTATGGCATTTTCTATAACAGGCTGAAGAGTAAGCGCTGGGATTCTGCCTTCTGCTGCTGTTTCATCATACTGCAGTTCAAACTGGATTCTTTGACCAAAACGAATCTGTTGAATGTAAAGATAATCCCGACAGTTTTTCACCTCATCCGCCACCTTAACCACATGATGGATATCTTTCAGATTATACCGAAAGTAATCTGATACTGCTTCGATCATCTGCTCTGTGGAAGGAGCTTCCTCCAGATAGGCCATCTGCGCAATACTGTTCAGCGTATTAAACATAAAATGGGGATTAATCCTTGCCTGCAGTGCCTTGATTTCACTCTCTTGCAGCAACTTTTCTATTTTTATCTTCTCCAGTCTCTGCTGTGTCAGTTCAAGTTGCAGCTTCATATTTAATTCCAGTTGTCCCATCTGATCCTCAATCCGGATAAGCATTTCTTCAAATAACTCTGTCAACTGTCTAACCTCATCCATGTTTTCCTGCTGATAGTCTTTTTCTGAACGATATGTTGCAGCCTTATAGGACAAAGCCGATATGGGTCTGATCACATCCCGTGAAAACCAGAGAACCATACCAAGAATTCCAGCGGAAAATACAGCAACTGCCAAAAAGCAGATTTCTGAAATCACCTTCATTTCTCCATTCAACTCATCTTGCTCCTCACTGGAAAAGCGTTCCATGGCCGGATATACATAATCATAATATTTTTCAATAAGCTGTACTGTATAAGATGCCTCTTCATATGCCTGTAATCTTTCCTCTCTTGTTCCGTACACACCAGAGGTAATTTCCGGTTCAACCTGCTCACACAAACTATCAATCATATGGCAGAGATCATCCACTTCTCTGATATAAGTTTCTTCAAAAATGGTATGCCTTAAAGAGGCACTGTCAGCTAGCAGCCTCTCAAGTGCCTCTTTTGTTGTCTCCCTGTCATCTTTCTTCTGCGATAAGGAGTAATATTTATATGCCGACAGCATCTCACTGACCGTTGTTTTCAATCCATAAACCCTGTTACTCTGATCAATGAGAGCCTCCATCCTGCCTTTGGTATAATACTGCATGCCAAGTAAAATTCCTGCTGTTACAAAGAAAATTGCAATCACTCCAAGCATACAGAATGAAAATTTTCCTTTAAGAGAAAGCTTTTTCATAACACCATCCTATATAACCATTCTGGTCGCAAGCTCCATTACCTTTTCCTGACTTGCCTCTTTCTTTGATAATTCCCCTGATACCCTGCCGCCTGAAAGAACAATGATCCTGTCTGACATGGAAATCAGTTCCGGTAATTCAGATGAGATCATAATAATAGCAATTCCCTGTCTGGCCAGCTCTATCATAATTTTATAGATCTCATATTTGGTTCCCACATCAATTCCTCTTGTAGGTTCATCTAAAATCAGCACCTTCGGATTTGTCATCAACCACTTGCTGAGCACTGCCTTCTGCTGATTTCCTCCTGACAGCGTTTCCATATGAATTGTCATATCTGCTGCCTTGATCTTCAGTTCATCAAAATACTTTCTGGCAGACTGATACTCTTTTTTGCGATTAATGATACCATATCTGCAAATGGCTTTCAAGGAAGCAAGCGTGATGTTCTCTTCAATGGTCATTCCACCCACAAAACCATCCATTTTCCTGTCTTCTGTCACAAGTGCAATCTCTTCCCGAATAGCATCTGACGGCTTTCTGATCTGTATCTCTTTTCCATCAAGCTGCACATTTCCTGACTGTTTACCAATAATACCAAAAACAGCATTTACCAACTCACTTCTGCCAGCACCTACCAGCCCCCCAATACCAAGGATTTCTCCTTTCCTGACAGAAAAACTGACATTTTCCACAATTCTCTTTTTGGAGTTCTGCGGATGAGGAACTGAAAAATCTCTGATTGCCATGATGACTTCTCCCACAGGGACTACACATTTAGGATACAGATTATCCATTTTCCGTCCCACCATTTCCGCAACGATCCGGCTCTGGTCAAATTCTTCTCTATTATGACTGTTGATCACCTTTCCATCCCGCATAACAATAATCCTGTCAGAATAAGCAAATACCTCGTCCAGTTTATGGGAAATCAATACACAGGTATATCCCTGTTTCTTTAAATTCAGCATGATCTGAAAAAGTGTGGCTGATTCAGTTTCCGTGAGGGATGCTGTCGGCTCATCCAGAATCAGAAGCCTGGGTTGATGAGAAAGTGCCCTTGCGATTGAAACAAGCTGCTGTTTACTGGCATTTAGATTTCTTAAAATTTCTGTTGGCTCCACATCAAGCTGCAGTAGCTCCAGATATTCCTTCGCTTTCTGATATAATTGATTCCAGTTAATCACACTGCCAAACTGTTTCCAGTTTCCAAGAAAAATATTCTCTGCCACACTCAGATCCAGATGCATATTCAGTTCCTGATAGATCATGGCAATCCCAGCTTCCTCAGACTGTCTGGTGCTATTGAACTGTATCAACTTTCCCCCCACAAGAAGATTTCCCGTGTAGCTGTCACAGGAATAGGCGCCACTTAAAATTTTCATCAATGTACTTTTTCCAGCACCATTTTCTCCTACAAGGGAAAGGATCTCTCCTTCGTATGCCTGCATGGAAACATCATCCAACGCTTTCACGCCCGGAAAGTTCTTGGTAATGTGCTGCATTTCCAGTACTGTTTTTGCCATATCCTCGCCCTCCTTCTGTTACTTTGATGCAATTTTCTTTAACCGGAATGTATCCATGCCAACTGCTGCTACCATGATAATGCCAATCGTTATTTTCTGCCAGTATACAGAAACATGAAGTAATACCATGGCATTAGAAATAGTTTCCATGAGTGCACAGCCAAGAATCGTTCCAAGCACAGAACCATAACCGCCATACATACTGGTTCCACCGATAATAACAGCTGCTACTGCTGTCATTTCCCAGCCATCTCCTGCGTTGGGCTGTGCCGAACTTAATCTTGCTGCCATAATAATTCCTACAAAACCCGCCAACATAGAAACCAGCACATGTGCCAAAAAAAGAGTTCCTTTTACATTGATGCCGGAAACTCTGGAAGCCTCCCGGTTTCCCCCTACCGCCATCAGACTTCTTCCATAAGCCGTTTTCTTAATCACGAAATGAGCAATCAGGACAATGACAGCTGCAATAAAAACTGAATATGGAATTCCTGCTAAAGTTCCCTGTCCCAACACCTTGAATTCTTCCGGCAGGGGATAATAGGGTTCTCCTTTTGTCAGCACGTTTACAATTCCTCTTGCCACATACATGGTTCCCAGTGTAGCAATGAGTGCCGGGATTCTGCAGTTGACAATCAGTACTGCATTCACAATGCCAACCACTGCCGATGCCAGAAGTCCCATGAGAATGGAAATCCAGACAGGAAGATTATTTACGAGACACAATCCGCAGATTGCACCTCCGAGTCCCATAACAGAACCAATTGACATATCCAGACTGGCTCCCAACAGTACATAGGTCACACCAACACTGACAATCAGCAGAAAGGAAACGGATCTTGCCAGATCGATCAGATTGGATCCAGCAAAAAATACTGGGTTAATCATACCAGTTACGATACATAATATTGCCAGCGGAACAATCTTAATCAGACCATTCATGCTTATTTTCTTTTTCATAAGCACACCACCTTATCTTTCCTACTGTGCATCTTTGTAGGTATCTACATTTTCTGCAGTTACAAAAGTAACACCTGAATCAATGACGGTTTCTGTCAGCTCTTCTCCATTGTTAATTCTGGTCAGAAGTTCTACTGCTTTTCTTCCCATAAAATCAGGCTTCTGTACAATCGTTCCCTTTACTACACCTGTACGGATAAAATCAAGACATTCATCGGTATCATCCCATCCAATAACAGTGATAGTTCCAGAAAGTCCCTGCTCCTCCAATACCTTGCCGGCTGCTACTGCACCGGTTCCTTCACTGCCGAAAATTGCTGTCATCTCCGGATATGCCTTTAACATATCCTGTGCCTTTTGGGTTCCTGTCAACATATCAGAGTTACAGGCTTCCGTTGTCAGGATCTCCATATCCGGCTCATCCTTAATGGCATCCTCAAAGCCTTTGATACGGTCATTATCTGTTTCTTGTCCGATCGTTCCTCTGATAATTCCAATTTTTGCCTTGCCACCAGTTGCATCAATCATTGCCTTGCCGGCTTCGTAACCTGCATCATAGTTGGATGTGCCAACATAAGCTGCTCTTTTACTTTCTGGTGCATCGGTATCTACCAACACAACTGGAATTCCTGCATCGACTGCACGGTCAATGGCAGGCCCAATCGCTGCCGGTGAAAGTGCCATTGTGATAATACCGTCTACTTGGGAAGCGATTGCCGTATCGATATACTTTACCATGGCATCCACATCCACCTTTGTATCTCCAAGCACTGCCACATCTACACCCTGCTCCTTGGCACCTGCCTGAATGCCTTCCTCCACGTCAATCCAGTACTCATGGCTGACAAGTGGTGATACAAATGTATAGTGATATGTATTTTCCCCATTTGCCATTTCTCCGGCATCGGTATCTGCCCCTACTGATTCCTCCGAAGCTGTCGAATCCTGTGCCTCTGCGACTGCCTCCTGTGTATTTGTATTTCCACATCCCATCAAGGAGATGGTTGTTATAGCTACCATAATAAGTGCAAATATCTTTTTCTTCATATTGTTCTTTCCTTCCTACTTTGATATTAAATAGCCTCTTTCTGTCTTTTCACCATCAATCCATCATAGCACTCTTTCTGCCATGCTGTTCTCTGTCATCTTTTATATCGTTGAAATATGAATATATCTGGGCTCCGGCTTCTCCGGTTCCTGATCCCCGAGATATACGCCCTGCATCTTAAGTTGATCCTGCAACTTTTTCACAGAAAGCTTTCTAAATGGAACATCCTCTTTGATGCTCAGCGCTGCTGCTGCTCCTGCTGCCTCTCCGGTTCCGTAGCAGGTAGCCATAACAGCAATTCCATCATGTGCAATGCAGCGTCCTGCTGCAATAATATTTTCCACTTCCAAAGGAAGTAATGCTCTGTAAGGAATGCTGTAAGCATGACCCGGAATCAGCCAATACAGTTCGCAGCCTCCTCCATTGGGATTATGGATATCCACACCATAAGCATTCATAGAAATCGCATCTTCAAAAATAGTATAATTCAGAATATCCTCTCTGGTCACTTTGTATTCTGCTATGATCCTTCTGGATACCATCATGCCCATCATATTGGCAACCTTGGTCAGTCTTGCATGCTCTGTTCCCTTATAATTATGATGAAGCCAGTCTAAGACTTCCAGAATCTGCTTTCTGCAAGCAATTTCTCCTTTTGTAATATCCTCTGCCGAGCAGGGATTGATACCGGTCACTCTGGTCATTTCTGCGCGGAATTCATCCTCCTTCATCAGAGGAAAAAGATTGACTGCTCCATAGGCAAGGGATTTGTCCACCTTCCATGTCACCGTATCCGGTGCAAGACCATCCATACAGAACATAGTTGATACTGGGCTTTTTACTTCTTCTCCATTCTTTTCTCCAACACCGGTCTCAAATGGTGCTCCTGTGTAGGCAATAACATCCCCATCTCCGGTACAATCAACAACACGTTTGGCATATACTGCCTGTCTGCCGGATTTATTTTCGATAATGACACCTCGGATTGTTTTTCCTTCCATGATAGCGTCCGTAATGTAAGTATGAAATAATACCTTTATGCCATATTTTTCTATCAGCTTGTCCGCCGCAATCTTATACATTTCCGGATCAAACGGACAGATTGCAGTATCCGGCTCATGACGGTTGACGGAAAAATATGGTCTTTCTTCTGCCAGATGTGGCGGTTTGATACAGCCGCCCATTTCTTCCAGAAGATCGGTGAATTCCTTAAATACCCCTTTAATCACTTGTCTGCCGCCGGTATAGGCCGACATAGACATAAAGGATGTGACAAGTCCTACGGTTCCCTGTCCGCCAAGGCAGTTGAATCTTTCGATCAGCAGAACCTCTGCTCCATTTTTTGCGGCACTGACTGCTGCTGCAATTCCCGAAGGTCCGCCGCCGCATACCAATACATCCACATCATAGCTGACAGGCAGTTGCTTCTCAGGTTCCAAATAAATTTTCTGACTCTGCATGAATTTCCCTCCCTTATCGTAATGAATTGTTTCTTTGTAAGTTAATTGTAGAATTTTATCCACCTCGCTGATATAGGAAGATTTTCTATTCTTTATAATTTTCCTCTTTTTTGTATGATACTTTTTTGCGATTCTTATACTCTTATGCACTGATTCACAAATGTAAAAACAGAAATATACTAACGTTCATTCCAAACAAACAAGAAGCAGGAATTTGGGGTGTATTCCCTATTGTCCTGCTTCTTATATCTATTCTGAAATCCACGCTTTTATTTTCCTATTTTGTATTCATCGGCTGTTATGCTAACAGTCCGATTAGCTGTTGTATGTAAGATTGTTCACTGTACAGATCAGTGATGAAACGTTCCTGTTCCTCATGCTCCTGCCAGTAACGCTCAAATCGTGCCCGCCATTCTCTTACATTAACAATTCTGTGAAATTTTTCATTGTAGTCTGGATTATATCGTAACCGGGAAAACCACTGACAAAGTATTGTCACAGATACCAGATACCATTGTTGAGATTTTATATTCAGATGATAAAGAAGAACTTAATCGGTTAAATCGGTATCTTCAGATATATGCCGAATTATTAAACCGTTCAAAGGCTTAGATGTGATCCATTTTTAATTCTCGCTCCAGATGAACCTGTCACTGGCAGTTTCTATGGATATATAGAAGTTACAGGCAGAACCTGCTCTTAGGTTCTGCCTTATTGAGTCCTGATTGCTATACTACTACTTTGACATACTTGTCATAATACATCTTCGCCTGTTCTTTCGTTAATGAAAACCAGTGAGTCAGCTTTTCAATAATAGTTTCCTCCGTCCGGTACTCTTCCAGATTTTCAAGTACCATTTGTCTGATTCCTTGTTCTATTCCTTGTTCTATTCCTTGTTCTATTCCTTGTTCTATTCCTTGCTCAACCCCTTGCTCTATCCCAAGCTTTATTCCCTCTTCACGTCCAATGGCTCTTTCCTCTGCTCGTAACTCTCTTATTGCCTGACACATATTGTATCCCTTCCTTTCATCATTGTGGCTCTTAAAGTTATCCTTAATCTTCCATAACTCCGACATTCCCATGAATTTAACGATCATTTCAAATGTTTCCTCTGAGAGATTCTGGTATTCCGCCGAATGATCTATCAATTCTTTTAATCTTTCTTTATCTTTACGAAAAACAAGTGCCTGGAAAAACTGCCGTAATTCCGTATGAAACACGTGAAAATCCTGTTGTTCATTGATACAGTACAATCTCATTTGATAATCTGAAAAATTTTTCTTGTCCTCACTCTCGTCATCCATGTGAATCATATCACATAGGCTTCTTGGGCCATCCCATTCCTCTTCTCCATGATATAAACAAACCGTATATACCGGTAAAAGTCTGTCCTTTTTCTTAATGCCACACAGCTTCTCCGACCCCCGAAGTGCAGCCTTTTTTATCTTATGCGTTTCTTTCAGGTTTTTTAACTGCTCCTGATAATCCAGAAAATCGTATTCCATACAACGTAGAGGCATGGTATAA
>CAVJLN010000087.1:0-9102 GCA_963650485.1 Bacteroidaceae bacterium | reverse complement strand
TGCCAAGTATTGAATTTTCAAGGTGCATAGCTAATTTTTATGTGCGAAGTTTGAGTTATATACAGGAATATATAGAAGATAAACTCAGGTATGGAGAGACTCCATACCATACCGGATTCAGTGGCCTGCGATTGTATAGCGGCAGAATTATCTGCGGTAAGTGCGGAATGCAATTTGGGACAAGACCTTGGCATTCAACTTCATATAACAATCCGGTATGGCAATGTCGGAATAGATTTAAGTCGATAAACTGCAAGACGGTTAATGTTTATGATGCCTATTTGCATGTGGTTACGCACAGCATGGCTATAGAGAGGATTAAACAGATGCCAAAGGTTACGAAGAGCCTGATGTCCTGCATAGAAGAGGCCGTTGGGACAGACCGGGTGGAAATAATGAAACTGGCGATTAAAAAGATACTGCAGGAGACAACCTGGAAGCTCTGGTCTGATGAGGATGATCTTATATTAGTCATTGAAAAGATTATTGTGAATGAGGATGGAAGTATAGTTTTCGAGTGGATTGATGGCAAGGAAACACGGATGCAGATGGAAACATTCAAGCCAAGCCTTTATTTTTCGGAGAAGAAAGAAAAGTCGGAAAAATGGATAGCAGGGGAAAAAACATCGGTGCCGCTGAAGGGAAAAGGGCATAAAGAGCAAGTGCTTGAATTAAGGAAAACAGGAACATCCTATGGGGAGATAGCGAAGACTCTGGATATGAACCTGAATACAGTTAAAGCTATCTGCCGCAGAAATCGAGAAAAGGAACAGCAGGTATTCAATAATTGCTTAAACTGCGGAAAACCCGTTGAACAGATTGCAAAGAGAAAGCAGAAAAAGTTTTGCTGCGACAAATGCCGTAATCAATGGTGGAACAAGCATCTCGATAAAGTCGAGAAGAAAGCCTATTACGAGATCTCCTGCAAGAATTGTGGAAAGACATTCACTGCCTATGGTGATAGGCGGAGGAAGTACTGCTGTCATGAGTGCTACGTGCTACATAGAGGATAGGTTTGGATAAAAGGTTTGAGACGATAATTCAGAGTGCCAGAAGTCAAAGCCTGAGCACTCTGAATGGCACCTCCAAAAATATTTGTTGCTCCATTTGTAAACCTTAAAAAGGACATCCAACGATATGCAGAGAAGTCCCTTTTAATCAAATAGAAGATATTATTTACCTATCAGTGATGCAAATTCAGAATCATAAGTTGCAAGTAGAATAGTGCACGAGTTTAAATAGTGTTATATTACATGGATGCACATAAGTATTATATTATAATGGACGGAAGTCAGCCTCATAGTTTCCTGGACTAACATATGTGAGAGTGATGTAATCACGACCATATTTTTTTAAGTCTTGTATAGATACTTGTTTTCTTCCGGGAATATTCATTCTTTCTCTCAGATATTTTCCGAGTGTAGAACCATCTTCGTTAGCGGTTAGTTGCTTTGGATAAATCATGCTTGGTCCACCTGCATTATTACTTGCTCTTGGATATTCCTGCGCCCCCTGGAATAACATCTGCATAACTGTTCCGTCGTCCCAAGTTACAGTAACGGGACTGAGTCTTCTGGTTTTCTTGCCACCAATTCCAGTGCCTATGGAACCGCATGGAGGAAACATGGCAGCATAGTATTTTAAATCAAATATTTTGATTGGAATATAGGCTTCTGCAAAAGGCGATTTGGATATGTTACCACTTTGTAAGCCCCAATTTATACCGCTTTTAGCAGGTACACATTTTTTCCCGTTTTTATACTCATATAGAGGGATGTGGTCTACAAATGGATTTCCGGAATAAAGCCGTTCTTTAGCTGTGGAAATTCGCTTCTTCGTTTTCTTGACAGGGACATTTGGGATTATCATAGGATCATCAAAGTGTACTGAGGCAGTCTCAATCTCTCCAACATATGACACTAAATCTTTGATGTAGGACGAATCTGTAACATTGATGAGCATTTCACAGTTCTTATCGCTTAAAAGACCGGCAGAAGAACAGTTTGCAGATCCAACAAGAGCTGCAGATGAAGATGTGGATTGGAATAGATAGCATTTAGTGTGTACATGATAATCAACTACTATGTTAATTTTTATATTTGTGTAGCTATTCTCTATCCGCTTGAAGGCTGCATACTGTAGTTCGGTAAGACGATTCCATGGGTACATACCATAATAAAATACCACTTCTTTTCCCGATTTTGAGATATCCTCAAGGATATCTGGCGAAAAAAAGCCACTAATTATCGTTAGTTTATCAAAATGTTTTATTGTTTCAAGAATAAGCCCTTCCAGTTTTTCAACAGCTACCTTCATTTTTCTCCTCCTTGTGATAAAAAATATTGGTGAAAACATTAATAATGTAGAGTTCAAATGTATGACCTCCTGATTATAACATATCAAATCTAAAAAATATATAGATATAGAAATATTTTTTGTTGTGCTTGAAATATTTTATGCAAGCTGGTATAATAAACATGTTAAATTTATTTGCATATTTAAAATCGTCTGTAAGAGGTAACAGATATGGAAGTTAGTTATAATAAATTGTGGAAACTGATGATAGATCGAGGTATGAACAAAAGCGAGCTTCGAGAATTGACAGGCATTGGAACAAACACACTGGCAAAACTAAGCAAAAACCAGGCAGTAAGTATGGAGGTTCTGATGAAAATCTGCAATAACCTTAACTGCGATATTTCTGATGTGTGCGAATTTATCAAGGAGGATAAAGTAAATTGAATGCAATAGACTTATTCGCAGGATGCGGAGGCCTGTCTAAAGGATTTATGGATGCTGGATTTGATATTATTGTAGGAGTTGATAATGATCAAGCAGCACTTAATACATTTGCTAAAAACCATGGTGATGCCATTGCTATGAACGCTGATTGATGAAATAAAAAGAGTTGCGGGAGAACGAAACATTGATGTAATTATCGCAGGCCCACCATGCCAGGGATTTTCGCTTACCGGACCAAGGAACTTTGATGATAAAAGAAATAAACTTTATTTGGCTGTTATTGAAATAGTAAAGCAGTACAAACCAAAAGGCTTTGTAATAGAGAATGTACCAGGAATGGCAACACTTTATGGTGGACAGATTAAGCAGGAGATACTGCAGAGATTTAGAAAGTTAGGATACAACATAGAATGCCGTATCCTTTGTGCAGCAGATTACGGGGTTCCCCAGATGCGAAAAAGACTGATATTTATGGGCGTCAGAGAAGATATAGGTGTACCACACTTCCCGGAACCAATATTAGATAATGAACATTATATAACCTGTAGAGAGGCAATTGAAGATCTTCCACAGCGGATAAGCGAATTAGGTGAAGAAGAAAGTGAATATGTTTCAGAACCTACTACTGAATATCAGCGATTGATGAGGGGTACATCGACAGTGCTTTATAATCATGTTGCTACTGATCATAAACAATTTGTAAAGGATACAATAGCTCTCGTGCCAGAGGGAGGTAACTATAAAGATTTGCCTCCTGGTTGGGGAGAAAGCCGTAAATTTCATATGGCTTGGACTCGACTAGATGGAAATGCCCCCTCAAGAACAGTCGATACTGGACACAGAAATATATTTCATTACACATTAAACCGTGTTCCCACGGTCAGGGAAAATGCTAGGATACAATCCTTTCCTGATAGCTTTATATTTACAGGAACAAGGACGCAGCAAAGCCGACAGGTAGGAAATGCGGTGCCGCCGTTATTGGGTTATGCGCTCGGAAAAGAACTTCGAAAGATTATTGAGGTGAAAGCAGATGAATAACAAAATTAGATCAATAGATCTATTTGCAGGCTGTGGTGGCCTTATGGATGGCTTTGAACAATCAGGACATTATTTAACTGTTGCAGCAGTTGAGTGGGAAAAAGCACCATGTAGTAATTTGCGTGAGAGACTTAGAACAAAGTGGCAGTATGAAGATGCGGACGCACGAGTTTTGCGTTTCGATATTCAGAGAACTGAGGAACTATTTAATGGTTGGGATGATTCAGAATACGGAAAATCGAAAGGGCTTGATTCGTTAGTAAATCAGACTGCGGGTATAGATATCATAATTGGAGGTCCTCCTTGTCAGGCATATTCTATTGCGGGGCGGGTACGCGATAAACATGGAATGAAGAATGATTACCGAAATTACTTGTTTGAAAGTTATTTGAAGGTTGTAAAAAGATATAATCCGAAGGTATTTGTTTTTGAAAACGTACCAGGGATATTAAGCGCTCAACCGGGAGAAAGACCAATTATTGAAATTATTAGGGAACAGTTTTCCGAAAATGGATATTATCTGCTTCCAGACTTGAAAAATGCAATTATTGATTTCACAGAATATGGTGTTCCACAAAACAGATCAAGAATTATTATACTGGGCGTGAACAAAGCTTTTTTCGGAGAAAAGGAATCTGAAGAAATTGTTAGAAATTTTTACAGTAGTATTCTTCCTGCCTACAAGGTGAAACGAAAAGAAACTGTTAGAGAAGCTATTGGTGATTTACCGAAGCTTTATCCTCTTGAAACTGATGAACGGTTTGAGGGGAGACGTATATCACACTCTCTTCCTGACCCGTTTATACCAAATCATGTAGCGAGATGGCAGAGCAAGCGCGACATAGAAGTGTTTAGACTTTTAACGACAGATATTGAGTCTGGAAGAAATGAGTATCTAACGACAGAATCATTGAAAAAACTGTACACAGAAGTTACTGGTAGAAAATCAAATGTTCATAAGTATCATGTTATAAGGTGGGATGAGCCAAGCAATCTAATTCCTGCACATCTCTATAAAGATGGTTTGAGGCACATACATCCAGACTCTACTCAACTTAGGACGATTACTATTCGTGAGGCGGCAAGGCTTCAGACATTTGATGACGATTATGTTTTTTATGGCAGTACAGGTGATGCTTATAAAATGATAGGAAATGCTGTACCGCCGCGCTTTTCAAAATGTCTTGCGGAGGCAGTTTATGAAGTACTCATGAAGTGTACTGATGACAAATAGAAAAGAGGTGGAATAAATGGCATATACTAAGAATGATGCTAAAAATACATTATATGGTTATATGGGGCTTGACCCCAACAATATAGTTTATATTGAAAATACAGATCAAAGAGGATTTGTTCTTGACCATGCCGAAGAAAAATGCGTTATTTTTATATACCCTATAAGCCACAAGGCGGATGACACAAAAAATTTTTTTGATACTCGTGATAGCGGAGCCTTTGAAAGAGGAATAGCTTGGAATTATGCTATTCAAAATGATTTGAAATATTTCTGCTTTGCTGTTCATGACCAAGTGCCGCGGTATAACAATTATATCTTCAGCCTAGAATGCAACGAGAAGGTGATTGCCGATGTTGCGGGAACAGTAAATGGAAGCCGTGCCGGAAGTGGAACCCAAGTAGTTATACCGAATAATTATGCGCCATGCAAATTATTTGAACGTATACAAACAAAAAATGGATTCTATATTTCAGCAATACATAAGGATTCAATTTATGATTATATAGAAAAATATGATAACCGACCGTATCTTGTAGATAAGACAATGATCAATTTGGACGATTTGTTGGATGAAACATCTAAACTTGAATACAGTACAGGTATCTTGAAAAACATTTCCCGCAATAGAATTATTTTCGGAGCACCAGGAACAGGTAAGAGTTATACCATTAATCAGCAGCGAATTGAATTGATTGGGGCGGATAACGAAGCAGATTATGAAAGAGTGACATTTCACCCTGATTATTCATATGCCAATTTTGTAGGCACCTATAAACCTGTTATGGTAGAGGGGCAGAATGGCAAGATAACAGATCCAGATGTAAAATATGTTATTTCTGTTTTAAATGACGATAGTAAAACTGCACAAGAAAAATATGATCTTTTATATGATAAATTTAAGGATGAGGGATTGACACGCCTCCCTCTAATTCTTGGATTATATACAGATGAACCTTTCAAGACCAGGAAGCAAGATGGCAGCGATGCTGCGAATGATAACTCCGTTGAAAGAAGTCATGGTCGTGCAGTTAGAAAGTACATTGAACTGCTCACAGGCAAAGAGCGGAGTAATGATATCGCCTATGAGTATGTTCCGGGACCGTTTATGCGCATTTATGTTAATGCGCTGAAAAGTGCCAGAACAGAAAATCCTAAACCATATCTTCTAATTATCGAGGAAATTAACAGAGCCAATGTAGCCGCAGTTTTTGGAGATGTTTTCCAACTGTTGGATCGTGGAGATGATGGTGTCAGCGAATATCCTATTCAAGCCTCGGAGGATATTAAAAAATATCTTGCCAAAGAACTTGGAGGGGTACCGGAGAATTATTCAAAGATTAGGATTCCAGACAATATGTTTATTTGGGCAACAATGAACAGTGCCGATCAAGGCGTATTTCCTATGGATACTGCATTTAAGAGAAGGTGGGATTTTACCTATCTTGGAATCGACGACAATGATGAAGATATCAGAGGCAAATATGTTGAGATGGGAAGCAAGGAAAAGCAGCGTGTTGAATGGAATGAACTGCGAAAGGCAATCAATGAATTTTTGGCAGACAATAAAATCAATGAAGACAAGCAACTTGGCCCGTATTTTATAGCGAGAAATGTTGTAGTTCCTGCTGATGGGGGATCAGAGATTAACAGCGAAAAATTCTGTGATGTGTTTAAGCATAAAGTGCTTATGTATCTTTTTGACGATGCAGCAAAGCAAAAGCGCGGAAAGATATTTGAGGGAAGTGCAAAGGGACAAAATCGTTATTCAAAAGTATGCGAAGCCTTTGATGAACAAGGTATTGGAATTTTTCACTCAGACATCCAGACAAAAGTAAAAATCGAGGATCTTGTATCGAATGATCGTCAGTTGGATGAAAACGGCATGGTGACACTGCAAGACAACAAGTAAGGAGGTCCTTTGCAATATGATCTCAAAGTTTTTACGAGAACAAAAAAGGTATACCCAGAAATGTCTTTGCGATAAGTTCGAATGCTCCGAAGAAGATGTTGTGCCTATTATCAGAAAGCTTAAGGAATTCGGCATTCTAAAATCTGTAAGAGCATCCGATTTGCAACGGGATATGTCAGATTTACAAGATGAAGACGTTGAAGTTGCAGATGTTGAGGTTGGAGAAGACGAATTCTTATATGTATTTACTTTTGTTGGCGTTATCGTTGTTGCCGGACGTGTTCTGAAGTGCTATCCGAAGTATCTTCTGAATACAGAACAGCCGAGGGATGAACTACGGCAGGTTCTGAAGGTATTGGAAAAATATAATACCAAAGAACAGATTGTGCGGATGTTCAACGACAGCAGTGAAAGCAGTGCTTTCAACTTGTTAGCTGTGCTGCTGTTTCTCTTACATGATTATTATGAGAATGACGTATATAATAATACCGAAGATATCATAGAAAGCAATGGCTCGGGAGAAATCCTTTGGGATAAGACAATCAACGAGACCTTTACACTTCTTGCTAATAACAGACCATACTACATTGATCTGCAAACGAAGAGAAGAATCACAGATGATTATGATTATTTTAAGCGTCTTCACGAATGCGTACTGACTAGAGCATCGGCAGAATTGAAGGATGCGGGACTTCTGGATCTCTTTGAGGCTACAGAGGTTGAGTTGACGGATGAAACACTGTATGACTTCGGGGAAGAGGAATACATACTCTACCGCATAGAGAAGGAACTAAATACGCAGTTCAACACAAGAAAACAACTCCTTCTGAAAACTATCTATGCATATATTGCACATAGTGGCAGTTTATACGACATGGAGTGTCTGTCGCTTTTTGGCACGAATAGCTTTAATCTTGTGTGGGAAGGCGTATGCGCAGATATTATGGATAACCAGCTTGGAGTTAGACTGGATGCATTGAAACTGCCGAAAGCACTCAGCCCGGAGTATGATGGAAAACTGAAATTGATAGAACTGATAGAAAAACCTTTATGGACTGCAACGGGGAAAACGGCAGCAGACACTCTTATTCCTGATTTGATTTCAATATCTGGCAATCAGTTCATCATATTCGATGCGAAATACTATAATGCGCAGCTTGAGCCCGGTAATGCTCCGAAGGGTCAGCCGGGTATTGAGTCTGTGACAAAACAATATCTTTATCAACTGGCGTATAAGAGGTTTATCACAGAGCATGATTTCTCTGTTGTGCAGAACTGTTTTCTGATGCCTACGGAAAACAGCGAGGTAGAAGATCGTGGCGAGGTATCAATGGAGATTCTCTCAAAACTTGGACTACAGAATATTAAGGTACGCCTCCTTCCGGCTAGCATGGTTTATGACCATTACTTATCCGGTAGAAAGATGGATATTAAAATGCTTGGACTATAAACAATACGGAGATACGGTAATATGCAGGTTTATAATTATGCAGCCTTTGCAAGAGTATTCGAAATAGGCGTGACAAAACCGAATATGACGAAAATAGCAAAAGCACTGTTCGAGCCGATTGTGAACTTGGATGGTGTTGTTAATCGTGTCGGAAACCTGTATGTTATTGATTCGAAATATGCAAAAAACTGGTATGAACAGAGTACAGACATTCCTGAGAATATTAAACAGGCGGCGACAAGACCTGATTTATTGGATGAGATAGGCGCATATTTTAACGATAATATTATTGACGAGATTGTTACACAGACAAAATCTACAGCCATGTATTCGGAATTGCTCAAGCTGATAAAAAATTCAGAACTTGAACAAACATTGCGTGACGAACTCCTTGAATTATATAACTCGAGAGAACTGCCGGATTTCCTCGGTAAAGCATTTCTTTATTCCTTGATTGCAGATAATACTCTAAAGTCAACAGATAAGCCAGTCGAGGCAATTGATGAGGATATTCGGATTTTTAAAGAACTGATAAAGAAGAGCCATAAAAAGCCGAAAAGCATTGCACCTCCAGATGAAATTGAAGAACATGAGATTGGATATGTGCGTGAACTGTATCGCGTTTATGGCGAGGTCTCTGGACAAGAGTACGCTCGGCCGGAAGATTTGGATAGTGAACCAAATCTGAAGAAAAACTTTAATAGACAGCGTAAAGATTACTAT
>CAVJLN010000086.1:0-9298 GCA_963650485.1 Bacteroidaceae bacterium | reverse complement strand
CAGGAGTTCTCCGTGAGGAATGGGGATTCGATGGAATGGTAACAACGGACTGGTGGACTTGTGGAGAACATTACAAGGAAACACATGCCGGAAATGACTTGAAAATGCCACGTGGGTTTGCAGACCGCCTTATCGAGGCTGTCCGACGTGGATGCCTTACTCGTGAAGAAATGGAAACAAGCGTAGGGCGAATTCTTAGGACGATTCTTAAGATAGAATAGAAATAGAAAAGTGAAACAAAAAAGAAGGTTTAACCTTCTTTTTTGTTTGAGAAAATAAAGCAAGATGAATAAACTTTATAACAATCTCGAGTATAGAAAAGCAACAAATATAATGATAATATAAGGATACAAAAGGAAATAGAGATTAGACAATAGATAATAGAGAATGCAATATAAGTAAACTTTTTGAGAGGGTAAAAATGTGGGGCATTATTTAGGAATAGATCTTGGAGGAACTAATATAGCAGTAGGCATTGTAGATGATCACAATAAAATCATTGCACGCCGAAATCGAAAAACCAACACGCATCAATCATTTGAAAGTCTGGTAATGGAAATTGCGATCACAGCGAAGGAGGCCATAGAATGTGTCGGTTTAAAAGAAGATGATGTAGATTCTGTCGGAATGGGCTCACCAAGCTGTATTAATCCAAAGACAGGGAATCTTGTTAATGCCAATAATCTTGGGTGGATTAATGTACCATTGCGCAGAGAAATACAAAAGTACTTCCTAAAGAAAGTGGCAATTGCAAACGATGCAGATTGTGCAGCATTGGGCGAAGTGACTGCCGGTTCTGCATCCGGATATCAGAATGCAATTATGATTACGCTTGGTACAGGTGTTGGAGGCGGTATTATTCAAAACGGGAAAATTTATAGTGGCGCAGACGGGATGGGATCCGAAATCGGGCACATAAAACTGATTTATGGAGGGAAAAAGTGCTCCTGCGGACAGAAGGGATGCTTTGAAGCATATGCCTCGGCAACGGCACTGATTCAGCAGACAAAAGAAGCAGCATTCCAAAATAAGGAATGCAGCATCCATCTGCTTAGTGGCACAGATCCGGAAAAGATAGACGCAAAAACAGTATTTGATGCGGCCCACAGGAAAGATGAGACAGCTTTAGAGGTTCTGGATCAATACTATAATTACCTGGCAGGGGGGATATCAACATTGATCACACTCTACAGACCGGAAGTGATTATTATTGGTGGAGGGATCAGTAATCAGGGAGAATGTCTTATCAAACCACTAAAAGAGAAAATTTATGAACAGACTTTTGCGGCAAAGGAAATCGGTATCCCGGAACTTCGGGTCGCATCACTTGGAAATGATGCGGGAATTATAGGGGCAGCAAAATTAGGATATTTGGAAAATAATGTGAGGTAATGGATATGGAAAACAGAATTGGAGTATGGAGTGAAGATGAAAGCGGATTGCCGGTATTTGAATATACAGGAGAACTTCCTTTCATGGCAGTTGACAGGGATGGAAAGAAAGTGAAATTGCCGGAAGATCCATGGTTTTTGCTTGGAAATTATCAGCTTACTTTGTTCACACATGTGAGCGGAGAATATGAATTGATTTCCGGACAAAGATCCTGGAGCAGAATAAATGCAGGAGAAAAGATGAATTCCGGTAAAAATCGTGCAACGATCGGAATAGACGGAAAGGAAATTCCGTTGTGTGGAGTGAATACTATTGCAGGAAACCCTAAGACATGCAAAAGAAAATTCGGATGTGGCTATGCGGTTTATCAATACCATCTTGAGGATGTGGATGTAAAAAGAACTCTGGCAGTAAAACCTTCTGAGGTAATTGATGGAGGATGTTCTGCATTTCTTACAACGGTCGAAATTGAGAATCAGAGTGATAGAGCCAGAAATATACAGTACGTGGAGAGCGTTGCTGCACATTTTGTAGAGATACAGTATCAGCGTCTGGCAGAAGAGAAAAGAAAGATTGCTTATCATTATGAGGAAAGTATTGACGAAGCTCAGAATTGTGCAATGGTAAGAATCAGTGGTGTAACAGATGATCCGCTCCTTTGCGGAACACCGTATATGCGTTCCTGCTATGATGGCTTTCCACCAACATTATATGTGAAGGCTCTCTCGAAAGAGGTTAAGGTTCTTATTAAAAACAGAGAAATTTCTGCTGTTAAGGAATGCTGTCTTTTGCCGGGAGAAAAGCTTACTTTTCAGATGATCACAGGTTACTTCTATGAGTTCAGTCAGAATACGGTAGCTCAGGCAGTTGACGAACTTGGAATGAAAAAGGATGAAAATGGAAAATTCTGCAAAGAATGGAAACGGATTCTTCCAGCTCTCGAACAGGAAAACAATCTGGTGCTCAAAAGGGAAATGCAATGGCATGCATATGTTCTTGAAGCAATGGCAACATACAGCCATTATTACAAAGAAACCAAAATTCCTCAGGGTACAATTTATGATTATGATTGGGGACGACACGCAAGCGCAAGAGATAATTTCCAACATGCCCTGCCACTGGTTTATTACAATCCGGCTTTGGCCAGAAGTGTATTACGATATATGATGAAGCGAACCACTCCGTTCGGCGAAATCCGTCTGATTGAGTATGGGAACGGACATGCGGATAACGGGAGTTATTATACCAGTGACCAGCAGTTATTCTTTTTCCTGTTATTGTCGGAATATCTCCGGGTTACAAAAGATTATTCGTTTTTATTGGAAGAGATAGAATTTTTTCCGATGCAGGAAAGTGGAAAGGCAAGGGTAGTCAATCATGTACAAAACTGCTTTTTATTCCTTAGGGATATCGTAAATGTGGGAGAGCATGGACTTGTAAGACTTTTAAATTCCGATTGGAATGATACGTTATATTACATTTTGAAAGTGCCTTATAATCATGTGTATTTTAGTGGAGAATCCCATATGAATTCCGCTATGGTATTGAGCATTTTCCAGACACTTATTCCGCAGCTTGAAGCAGCAGGAAAAGAAATTGGCATAGACAGACAGATCAGTCCCTTAATTGAGAGCATGACATTATATCGCAAGAGAGTTTTAGATGCATTTCTTAAAGATATGGAGGGGCGTGATTTCCCAAGAAGAATGTATTTTGATGGAAAATCTTATGGGGATGAAAATATGTTTCTGGAGCCGATGGGATATACCCTGCAGATAAAGGAAGTTCCTGCTGAATATAAAAAGAACTTATATCAGGAAATGAAAAAAAGAGTATATGACGGCGAGAAACTTGGAGCCAGACAACAGCAGAGTCCGGAGTTTGAAAGTGAGGAATATGATAAGGGATCCAGAGAAAACGGTGGTTTCTGGTGGGCGCTTAATGGACCGGTTATTATTGGAGTGAGCAATTTTGATCAGAAGGAAGCAGAAAAACTATTATATAACATGAGCTTTGAGCATTACAGGGAAGCATTTCCGGAATACTGGTCTTCTTACTGGTCAGCATCAGATAATATAGAATCTTCACTGATTCCCCAGGAGGGACTTCCGGATCAGTCATTTGATTATGCAGGGCAGCCGGTATTCTGTGCTCATCCGCATGCATGGAATCTGTATTGTTATTATTATTTACATAATTGTGTTTTTTAATCCTGCGTATTGGGTGGGGATTGAAAATAAATAGAAATATCAGGAGGATATGAGCATGAAATTTAAGAAACTGATGGCATTTGCATTAGCAGGTGCTATGACGGCCTCGTTACTGGTGGGGTGTGGAGGCAAAAACAATGAGGATACCCAGGCGGTGGAAAGCAGCCAGGGATCCGAAGCAGAAGAAGAGGCAAAGACAGAAGGAGAACCTGTAACGATTAATATTACAAGGTGTACATTTAATCTTGCACAGCCTGATAAAGAACAGGTGAAAAAGGTTGA
Source organism: Bacteroidaceae bacterium (assembly GCA_963650485.1). Taxonomy (GTDB): domain Bacteria; phylum Bacillota; class Clostridia; order Lachnospirales; family Lachnospiraceae; genus Suilimivivens. The sequence goes on along the minus strand of CAVJLN010000086.1, from coordinate 5,414 downwards.
AGATGCAATTAACGATTACATTAAGGACAAAATTAATGTGCAGGTCAGACTGGATGATGTTAGTTCCGGTGAGTATACGGGCAGAGTAAATTTAAGTCTGGCAAATAATGAAATTAATCTGTTATGGACTGCATCATGGGAAGCATCCATTGGAACAAATGACCTGTTCGCAAGCAATGCGGTATATGATCTGACGGATCTGCTTCCAGGTACACCACTTTATGAATCCATGGATCAAGGACAATGGGAAGCAACGAAGTACGATGGTAAAAATTATTTTATACCGGTATATAAGGACAATGTAGAAGGATTTAACATTATGGCGCGGAAGGATCTGGCTGACAAGTATGGATGGGATATGTCTTCTGTTAAAAAACTGGCAGACATTGAACCTTTCCTGGAAGATTGTAAAGCGGAAGGTTTGAAGTATCCGTGGCTTGCGCAGAAAACATCTATGTTTTACAGATTCTATATTGATGATTTTGACTTTTTTACCGCAGATAGTTCATCGAACTGGGTTGCTGTGGATAAAGCAACAGATGAGGTAGTGGATGTGATCCTCACAGATCAATACAAAGAATTCTGTGCATTAATGGGAAAATGGGGAGAACTTGGATATCTCTCAGAAGACGAAGTTACACTTACTACACCGGATACAGCAACAATGACACAGGATTGGGGACTGTCGTGGTGGACAGATATTCCGGTAAATGCGGAGGCAAACAGCCGCTATGGACAGGATGTTGAAATGTCACTTGTTACGAAGAGATGGGCGCATTCCACTTCAGCACTCGGTTCCTGCTATTGTGTAACTGCAAACAGTACTCCGGAACAGGCTAAGGCTTGCGTAGACTTTATGGGGCTGCTTTATACAGACAGCCATCTGGCGGATCTTTATACCTTCGGTATCGAAGGAGAAGATTTTACCTATGATGCAAATGGTCAGGTAGTACAGAACAGTGATAAATATAATCATTCCATGTGGGAATCTGCATCAGCTACAGTTGTTACACCACTCGATACAGAACCTGCAGATAAAGCAGAACTTTATGAGGCGTTCAACGGTAATGCGGAAACCTCCTGTGCAGCAGGTTTCCGGTTTGATAAAACCCCTGTTGAGGCTCAATATAGTGCTTGCCAGAATGTACAGGCACTATATGGAGTACCTCTTGAACTGGGAGGAATTGCACAAGCCGATGTAGAAGCTACCATAAGTGAATATCAGAAGGCACTTGATGAAGCCGGCTATCAGGATATTTTAAAAGAGTTTACTTCACAATATGAAGCATGGAAAGCTATCAAATAATTAAAAAGCAAAAATAAAGGGAGGGCTGTTGTGTGAAGGAAAATAACACAACAGTCCTGCTTGGCAGAAAAGAGGAAAATTATGAGAATGAGTAAGAAAGAATTATTACAGTCTATGAAGGGCGGTCTGATTGTGTCATGTCAGGTACAGCACGATGATCCTGTATATTCAGAGGATTTTGTATTGAAGATGGCACAGGCTGCACAGTGGGCAGGAGCTGTTGGAATCAGAGCCAATTCTCCGGAACAGATTAAGCTTATTAAGGATCATGTGGATTTACCGATGATTGGATTGTGGAAGATTTGGCATGATGACACGGATGTTTTCATTACACCTACATTGGAAGCTGTGAAAGCAGTCTGGGAAGCGGGGGCCGATGTGATCGCATTGGACTGTACAGCGCAGATCACACATGAAGGCAGGCCGGCATACGAATTGCTTCCGATCGTGAAAAAGGAAATTCCTGAGGCAGTTATTTTTGCTGATGTTTCCAACTATGAAGAGGCAAAAAGAGCAGTGGAAATGGGAGCTGACATTGTAGGTCCTACGCTTTACGGATATACGGAAGCTACAAAACAGATTGAGCAGCCGGATTTGCGTGAATTTGCCAGAATGTGCAGAGATTTTGGAGATAAAGCATTTATGATTATGGAAGGACATATTTACACCCCGGAGGATGCAATTAAGTGTTTGTATCTGGGGGCTGATGCGGTTGTGGTAGGAAGTGCAATAACCAGACCACATCTGATTGCAAAAAGGTTTGTTGATTTAATGTCCGGCCTTCAGTCAAACTGGAGAGATGCGGAGAGAAGCAAACATTGACGGAGGTAGTGGTATGGTCAAATTTGATATGGAAGGCAGTCAGAACGTAGAAGTTAGTAAGAAGATTCCCTGTCAGAAATCGCTGAAGGAACAGCTTGAGATTATGGAGCTTTATACAAGTACCCATGAGAAATACAGTAATGAATCGCTTGAGCGAAGAGAGGTAGAATGCTTAAAGGTCCTATATCCTACCATGTTCCGAACAATAGAGAGTCAGGATCTGATTGCCGGAAGACTCGACTTTCTGCCAATTGGTTTTGGCACGGTTACCTCAGTGGGGGGAGTAGGCCATTATTGTGTTTTTAATAAGTTAAGAGCATTTCAACGAGAAATTGAAAAAGGAGATGCATCCTGCCATGACCGGGTAGAAAAGCTTTATCAGTATTGGGCAGAACATGACTTAAAAACGGATTACTGCAAAAAGATATTAACTGAAACTACAATCGGGCGTTTTATCGATGTAAATTATCCTTTAATTGCAACGGCAAGACTATCCGGAATGATGTTGGACTATCCGAAATTGCTTGACCATGGTATTGGTGGTCTTAAAAAAATTATTCTCGATAAAATGGCAGATGATCCACAAAATGAGTTTTATATCACGAGTCTTGAATGTCTTGATATTGTTACCGAAAGTGCAGATTATCTGCGCAAGCAGGCCGAGGAACAGCTTGCGCTGCTCCCTGCTGGTGATGAAAAGCGCAGAAGCGAATTGACCCAAATGGCAGAGGCACTTAAAAAAATCCGCCTGGATAAGCCGGAAACCTTTCGGGAAGCATTGCAGCTTTTCTGGCTTTATGCGCTTCTTGCCGGAGTCATTAATTATGGAAGACTGGATGACTTTTTAGGACCATACCTTGCAGCAGATCTGGAAAAAGGAAGAATTACAGAGGATGAGGCATATGCTTACATCCGTTCTCTCTGGACTATGATTGAAAACCGGAGAACTACCGTAAATGGAAGAATTATTGTGGGTGGAATGGGAAGAAAGCATCCTGCAGAAGCGGATATTTTTATGAGGATTGCCCTTAAGGTATGTAAAGACTGTCGTTATGTAGAACCTCAGTTTACACTCAGGATTGATAAAAATACCACAGAGGAGAACTGGAAAGCGGCGTTAGATGCAATCGGTGCGGGGGCAACCTATCCGACCATATATAACGATGAAGTAAATGTACCTGCGGTTTCCTATGGTATGAGAGTGGATGAAGAAACGGCAAAGAGATATGTTCCCTTTGGCTGTACGGAATTTGTTCTGTGGGGACAGAGCACTGGAACACCCAATATTTGTATCAATCTGTTGAAACTGCTTACCATTTATATGAATGATGGCATGGATCCCATGGATGGACAGAACAAAACAGGTGCAATTGTGCCGGTAAAAATGAGTGAAATTAAGTCTTTTGAAGATTTCTATGCAGGGTACAAAGAGCTGCTCGATTATTATATGGATTTATCGGCAGATGCCCAGTACCGTTCTTATGAGATCATGAATGAGCATGCACGGTTTCTGTTCACCAGTATTCTGATGGATGACTGCATAGAACGAGGGAAGGCTTTGCTTGATGGTGGAGTAAGGTATCTTGGCGGAACGTGTGAGACTTATGGAAACATTAATGCATCAGATTCCCTGTATGCGGTAAAGAAGCTTGTCTTTGAGCATAAAAGGGTAACTTTGGAGGAACTTTGCAAAGCGGTTAAAGCAAATTTTGAAGGTTATGAACCTATAAGGAAAATGTGTCTTGATTGTGATAAATACGGAAATGATCTCGATACAGCAGATGAAATGGCTAATGATCTGTATGAATATGTTTCTAAAGGAATACGAAACCGGGGAATACAGAAGGGGATGCAGTATTTCCTTATCGTAATCAGTAATAATTCCCTGAACACGGAGTGGGGAATAAAAACTGCAGCAAGTCCTGATGGCAGAATATCCGGAATGTACATGAACCCGGCGAATAACCCACAGGGCGGCGCAGATAAGAATGGCCCGACAGCAATGCTGAATTCACTTACACGATTTGATGCAAAATACCATGCCGGATCAGTGCAGAATATTAAGTTTTCAACCGGAATGTTCAATAAAAACCGGGATATCATAGAAACTCTTTTCAAGACTTATTTCAAAAAAGGCGGCTGTCATCTTATGGTAACTGTGGTGGATAGCGGAGCACTTGAGGATGCTATGGTTCATCCGGAAAAGTATCCCAATCTGATTGTCAGAGTGGCAGGGTATTCTGCAGTGTTTGTGAATCTGGATCCAACGGTTCAACGGGAAGTACTGAGCAGAACCTTGTATGATGAAAGGAATTCCTTGCGATGAATGAGCTTGATATTTTTGAGATCGAACGGTTTGCCATCCATGATGGCCCCGGAATACGTACGACTGTTTTTTTTCAAGGTTGTGCTTTGCGATGTCAGTGGTGCGCTAATCCGGAGTCTCATACGATAGGTAGCCATATCATGTTCTTCCAAAGGCAGTGTGTAGGATGTGGGAGATGTGCACAAGCGTGTCCCAATACAGCAGTGGACATACTCAAAGGAAGATCCAGTATCAACAGAAAAAAATGTATTGCCTGTGGAAAATGTGTCGATGCATGCCCAAACGGAGCTTTGAAAATATCAGGACAAAAAATTACAAATGAGGAACTCTTTGAGATTATCTTAAGGGATAAGGATTATTATGAAGCAAGTGGTGGCGGAGTTACAATATCCGGAGGAGAAGCTTTGCTTCAGATTGAAAAAATGAAAGTTTTTCTTCAAAAATGTCATAGTGAAAATATAAATACAGCAGTAGAAACCTGTGGCTATGTGCCTGTTTCTAATGTAAAAACTGCCCTGAAATATATTGATTTGTTTCTGTATGATGTGAAGACACTTGATAGAAACCAATTTGAGAAATATACCGGCGGAAATCTGGAAACGGTGCTTGCTTCTTTTGAATACCTGTGCAGGATTGCAGTGGAAAAAGTGATTGTCCGTGTTCCGGTTATTCCGAGATTTAATGATCATGAGGTTGGTGCAATCATGGAATATGCAGCATTACATGGAATCAAAGAGATCCATTTGCTGCCTTATCATACCCTCGGCATAGCAAAATATGAGCAGCTCGGCCTGCAATATCCCTATCCCGTCACGCAGGGATTAGACCCTGAAACGCTTATAAAATATATAGAAGCTGGAAAAAACATTAATATGAAGGTGAAAATCGGTGGATGAAAAGTTAAGAAACCCGTCAGAGAAGAATTTTAATTTTCTGACGGGTTTCTTATAGCTACAGTAA
>CAVJLN010000085.1:0-9651 GCA_963650485.1 Bacteroidaceae bacterium | reverse complement strand
TTAAAGATGCGGATCTGGCACTGTATCATGTGAAAAAACAAGGACGGAACGGATGCCATATCTACTCGGCTGAGGATGCTAAGATGGATGAGTGACGGATCCGGGAGCTATAGCGAATGGCTTATGTGGTGCCTCCAATGTGAATATACACTTGAATGAAAGGTATTCATAAAATGTGTATTGGAACAATGGTGGTACATGGGCTCTTGAAGAGTTTGAGTAATAAAGGGAAGAATATAGGAAAACAGTCTGTGAAATAGACAATGTAAAGAAACCGAGGGCACGTAGGAACTCTCGGTTTTTGTTTTTTTCATAGTTTCTGATAGGCAATGGAATGAAGCTATTACACACAGAATATTGTATACTATATTTCAGATATTGACAGTGTGGGATATAAGCGTGGGGATGGTATTTAGTGATGATGGAATATCTGGCAGGAAAAACAGATCCGGACAATGCGGTGTATTGGCTTCCGCTCTGGATGCATCTGAAGGATACTGCCGAGATCATGAAGCTTCTGATCCGGGAGTGGCTGCCGGACAGCACGAAGAATTTTCTCGGTATGTCGGAGGATTCTCTTACCGCGTTGGCGGGTTTTCTCGGGAGTGTTCATGATATCGGAAAGGCGACAGTGCTTTTTCAGACGAATATAACGGCAGCCATTCCGGAAGTGGGAGCAAGACTTTCACATTATACAGCGCTTACTTATAAGGAAGCGAATAGAAAGTACACGCCTCATGCGCTGGCCGGTGAAGTGATATTGCTGGAGATGGCCTGCCCTTGTGGGATTGCATCCATCGCGGGAGCACATCATGGAAAAACGCAGAATTGTGATGTGGACGAGAATCTGGAAAGTTATCGGAGTAATTACTATCCAAAAGACGGGGCTGAATTTTGGAGTCAGTGCTGGAACGAAATCCTTGCTTTCGCATTGCATGACAGTGGATATGCAACTATTAAAGAACTTCCGGAGTTGACACAGCCGGCGGAAATCATTCTGACAGGACTTCTCATCATGGCAGACTGGATTGCCAGCAATACAGCGTATTTTCCGTTAATCTCGATTGACGACTATGGAAATATGGATTCATACCCGGAAAGAAGCGATCGGGCATGGGAGAGACTTCAGTTGACCTTGCCATGGGAGGGACAACTGGATGTGATGGAAGAAGATGGATTTCAGCTGCGATTCGGCTTCAGGCCCAACTCCGTTCAACAGGCGGTACTTGATGCAGTAAATCATATGTCAGGGCCAGGCATCATGATCTTGGAAGCACCCATGGGAATAGGAAAAACAGAGGCAGGCCTGGCTTTTTCAGAAGCATGTGCAGCCCGGTTTGGCGCAGGCGGCATTTTCTTCGGTCTTCCCACACAGGCTACGGCAAACGGTATTTTTCCGAGACTTCTTTCCTGGGCAGAAAATCTATCTGATGATTTAAAACATTCCATACGGTTAGCACATGGCATGGCGGAGTTGAATGAAGCCTATCTTAAACTTCAGAAGATGTCGAATGTGGAAGAGGATGCAGATACAGACGATGAAAGAGTTGCCGTGCATCAGTGGTTTTGCGGTTCAAAAAAAGCGCTTTTGGCGGACTTTGTGATCGGTACGGTAGACCAGCTGCTGATGGCGGCCTTGAAGCAAAAACACGTGATGCTGCGGCATCTGGGACTCGTCGGAAAAGTAGTGATCATTGATGAAGTACATGCTTATGATGCCTATATGAATCAGTATCTTGACCGTGCACTGCAGTGGCTGGGATGGTATGACGTTCCGGTCATACTGCTTTCTGCTACGCTTCCGGCGACGCGTCGTGCAGAGCTTATTAAGGCATACCAGCCGGGGGTGCAAAACGGCACTTGGATGAAAGGTATCGGATATCCGATTCTCACATGGGCAGATGGGAAAAAGGTGGAACAGAATGTGCCGGAAATCAACAAGGCAGATCACGATGTCATCCTTCACAGAATCACAGAAAACGAAGTGATGGATGTGCTTCGTGAGAAACTGCAGGATGGCGGCTGTGTTGGTATTATCGTGAACACAGTTCGAAAATCCCAGAAGATAGCGGAAAGCTTGAAGACAGAAATGCTGGACAAGGAAGTGATTCTCTTTCATTCACAGTTTTTGATGCCGGATCGTGCAGATATAGAGCAGACATTGATGGAACGCCTCGGAAAACATTCGACGCCGGAGAATAGAAAGAATCTAATCGTTGTCGGTACACAGGTAATGGAACAGTCGCTGGATGTGGATTTCGACCTTATGGTGACAGAGCTTTGTCCTATGGATCTTCTGCTGCAGCGTATCGGACGACTGCATAGACACAGGCGGCAGAGGCCGGACTCTGTGAAACAGGCAGTATGCTTGGTTATGGATACGGGGACAGAGAATTTCGATGAGGGAAGTGTCTTTGTCTACGGAAAATGGCTTCTCCTGCAGACAAGGAAACTTTTGCCGGAAAGAATCGTTTTGCCACAGGATATTTCCGGTCTGGTTCAGAAAGCGTATACGTGGAATACGGAGAATGCAGATGCCGCAGAAGTGGAAATGCATGCGGACTATGAGAAAAAGAGAGAAATACAGAAACAAAAGGCGCTAGGATATATTGTGCCGCAGCCGGAAATACACGAAGCTTTTCCGGAATGGAATACTTTGGATGGCTGGTTGCAGGAGGATATGGCAAGGAGTGAAACCTCATCTCGGGCTGCGGTAAGAGACGGAGAGATGTCCATCGAAGTGATTGTCATGGTACGCAAAAAGAATGGTAATGTTCATTTCCTGCCATGGCAGGAAGGCGGAAGGGCAGTTGCGAGTGACGTTCCACCGGAGCCGGAGACGGCAATGAAGATTGCAAGGCAGAGACTGCGTCTACCCGGGATTTTCAGTGTGTCCTGGAACGCAGATCGCATCATTAAGGAATTGGAAGATATGAACAGAAAGTATCTGTCCATGTGGCAGCTTTCGCCCATGCTGAAGGGAGAGCTGATTTTGCTGTTGGACAATACGCTATCTGGACATTTGGGCAAAATGTTAATTCAGTACGACAAAGAAATAGGATTAAGTTACAGAAAGGAAGATGAGAATGGCGGAAATTGAATTCAACCTATTGGACGAGTCGTGGGTTCGTGTGCGGCTTCCGGATAATTCTGTTCGTGAAGTATCTCTGACAGATGCACTGCTTCATGCCCATGAGTATGTGGATCTGGCCGGGGAAACCGCAACACAGGATGCCGCCGTGCTGCGGCTGCTGCTCTCAATCCCACTTACAATCTTCTATCGGGTGGATACAGAGGGAAATGCTGCACCGCTTACATCGAGTGATGCAGCCCTGCTCAGATGGAAAAGCTTGTGGGAACAGGGACATTTTCCGGAAAAACCGATCCGGGAGTATCTGGAACAATGGCATGAAAGATTTTGGCTCTTTCATCCGGAAAGACCGTTCTGGCAGGTACCGGAATTAATAGGTGGAAAATTATCGCAATATAGTTCAGCAAAGCTTAATGGCGAGCTATCGCAAAGTGGGCATAAGGACAGAATTTTTTTACCGCGTGCCGGGGAATTTGTAGATAAGCTGTCATATGCAGAAACAGCCAGATGGCTAATTTATATTCAGAATTGGGATGATGGGGCGGTAAAACCTGGGACGGGAGTCGGCTGGCTTGGAAAGCTTGGGTTTATTCAAGTTGTTGGAAAAAATATTTTTGAAACAATGATGCTGAATATGACTATGTTGAAAGACGGACAGGAACTGTGGGATACATGCACTCCGCAATGGGAAAGAACAGGGCCGCCTGGACTTGGAACAAAGGATGCTTTGGCGGAAGGATTCATTGATGTGCTGACACAACCTTCCCGTAGCCTTGCACTTAAACGCAACGGAAATTTAGTGACAGGTTTTTTATGTAATGGAGGATATACATTTAAGACCAGCAATAATTTTTCTGAGCAAATGACATTATGGAAACAAAAAGAAGACAAGAAAAACAAGCTAGTATATTACGAGCCAATTAAACATGATCCTTCAAAACAATTATGGAGAGAATTTCCGTCAATGATAGATGGAAATAATGATGCACATAGTCCAGGCATAGTTCGCTGGGTTGCACAGCTTCAAAGGTTAAGAATTCTTGACAAAACAAGGCAAATATATTTTAGATCCGTGGGTATCGTGTACGTACCACCTCAGAATTCTTCGATAAAGGATGCCTTTTCCGATATATTGTCATTCCAGATAAATATATTGGAAGAGCTTGGCAAGGCATGGAGAACACGCATAACGGAGGAGATAAAAAAATGTGAAACAGCTGCAAGGTATGTAGGAGAACTGGAAAGAGATCTTGTGGTGGCCGGTGGATTTTCCTACAGTGATAAAACAAAGAGCACATTGGAAAAGCAGGCAGAAGCCGTACGGGGAGATTTTTATTTTGCCATTGACAATCCCTTCCGACAGTGGCTTCGTGGCATTGATGCAGAAGAGGATGATCTAGATGAAAAAACAGCTGCGTGGCAAAAAAGCTGTCGTGCATTGGCAATGTCCATGGGCAGAAAGATGGTACGGGAGAGCAGCGGTGCAGCAATGCTTGGTCATTGGGCTGAAATAACAAAGGGTAAGAGCGAGCTTTGGACATCCGCAAAGGCCTATAACAGATTTCAGAGAAAGATAGGGAGCCTGTATCCGCAGAGTAAGGAAGAGGAAGGAGAGTCGGATGGGAAGAAAGCAGGAGATTAAGAACTTCGTATATGGAAAGCTGAAACGCCTGTCGGCATTGCCGGATAATCAGCGCCGTGCAGAGCTGGCACAGCTTCGCCGCGGGATTGGGCATGCACCGGGAGAAATTCCTGCACTGTGGGGAAGCTTTCTGGCGGAGATGCCGGAAGAATTTCAAGGTGGAAAAACAGCATCTCATGAGGAATGGGCCATTTATCTGGCATTGACATACTATGCTTTGCATCAACAGGGGAATGAGGAAAACGTGAGTCGTGATGGTTATTCGCTTGGTAGAGCTGTTCGCAAGCTGGCAGAGTGCAATACGAGTGCACAGGACTGGGAAAGCAGTAGTGTGATCAAACGATTTAATGCGCTTGCAACCGCTAAAGACATTCAGGAGATCAGTCATCATTTGAGAGGCTTGATTCAGCTTCTTCGTTCAGCAAAGGGTGGAAGTATTCCTTTGGATTATCCACGGCTTGCAGGAGAATTGTATGGGCTTCAGTGTGATAGGCCGGGGCTTGAACACATTCCTGCAGATATTAAACTTCAGTGGGGTCAGGATTTATACAGAAATAAAAACAATGAGACATTGGAAATGGAGGAAAAGTGATAATGGAAAAGCGTTTGTATGTAGATGTTCATGTGTTGCAGACGGTACCGCCCAGTTGCGTGAATCGGGATGATACAGGAAGTCCGAAGACGGCTGTCTATGGCGGCGTAACCCGAGCAAGGGTTTCTTCACAAGCCTGGAAGCATGCTATGCGAAAAATGTTTCTTGATAACGCGCTGTTTGATAAAGAGGATATCGGACAGCGTACCAAAAAGATTCAGGACATGGTTGCGAAAGAAATCAAGGCGCTTGATCCTGAAAAAGATGCGGATAAGCTTGCCAAGAAGGCGGTAGAGAATGTTGGGATCAAGAGTGACGATAAAGGTGCCAAGGCATTATTTTTTATGAGTCATGCACAGGCAAAGGCACTGGCAGTGTTGGCTCTGTCCGAAAGTGGAGACAAGAAAGAATACAAGGCTGCTCTGGCAGCGGCACCGTCTGTTGATATGGTATTGTTTGGCAGAATGGTGGCGGACGACGCTGCATTAAACTACGATGCCGCATCGCAGGTTGCCCACAGTATTTCTACTCATGCAGTGCAGAATGAATATGATTATTTCACGGCAGTGGATGACCTTGCAGATGAGGACAATGCAGGGGCCGGACACTTGGGGACCACGGAATACAATTCAGCAACATTGTATCGTTATGCGACAGTCAATGTTATGGAATTGGAAAAGCAGCTCGGAAGAGAAAAAGCGGCAGAAACGGTTAAGGGGTTTGTAGAGGCGTTTACCTGCTCGATGCCGACGGGAAAGCAAAATTCCTTCGCCAATCGCACCCTTCCGGATGCGGTTTATGTAACCATTCGCGAGGATCAGCCCATCAATCTTTGCGGTGCGTTTGAAAAGGCAGTATCTAAGAGCGCAGAGGGGTATGTGGAGGCCTCCAAAAATGCATTACAGAAATACGTCGCACAAGTATATGCGACATTTGCGGATGCGCCTACGAAGAGTTACGTGGTGGGGACGGGAATGTCGGAACTCGGTGAAGCGATGAAGCTTAAGACATTGCTTTCGGAATTGGAGAAGACAGTAACGGAGATGCTGGATGAGAATGAGGTGGAATAATGGCTGTTTTACTGCTTCGATTTGCTGCACCTTTGCAGTCCTGGGGTGCAGATTCGAAATTTGAAACTCGAAGAACCAGCCGGGAACCCACAAAAAGCGCTGTGATCGGCATGTTGGCGGCGGCTGTTGGGCTCCGACGTGATCAGACAGAGGAGCTGGCGGCATTGAATAAGCTACACTTTGGGGTCCGCGTAGATAAAGAAGGGGAACTGTTGGTGGATTTTCACATAGCTAAAAATCCGGAAAAAAAGGACGAAAAGGAAGGAACCTATGTGACATATCGGCATTATCTGCAGGATGCGGTTTTTCTTGTGGGTATCGAATGTGAGGGGGCAGAAATGCTGGAAAGTCTGAAGCAGGCAATGGAGCAGCCGGCATTTCCCTTGTATCTCGGCAGACGTTCCTGCCCGCCGACATTGCCGCTGCTGCTTGGCATTCGGCAGGGAAGCCTATTGGAAATCCTGCAGAAGGAACCGCTGCTTCGTGAAGGCGGAGACGCAGGGGCGCTACGCATTGTGATGGATGCAGATCCGGGAGAACATGGTTCTGCGGTGCTGAAAGATGTGCCGTTATCCTTTGATCCGAAACATCGGCAGTATGGGTATCGCTCTGCAAAGGAAGTTTATGTCAGAAAAGAAGCTAGTGCTTCAAATGACACAGAGCACGACCCGCTTTCAGAACTATAAAAGGAGTGCCTATGTATTTATCACGAGTGGAATTGGATGTAAATCGCCGAAGTACGATGGCCGCTCTTGTATCCGTGCAAAAATTGCACGGGGCGGTGGAGAGTGCTTTTTCCGGAGAACGGAAGCGGCGGCTCTGGAGACTGGACCGGCTTGGTGGAAAAATGTACCTGCTGATTGTCAGTGAGGATTTGCCGACAGATCTTGCGCACATTGTCACGCAGTTTGGTACTGGCAAAGAGGCAGAAACGAAATGCTATGACGTCTTGTTTGAACGCCTGAAGCCGGGGAGCCGATGGCATTTCCGGTTGACAGCCAATCCGGTGCATGCACGTCCTGATCCGAAACATCCCGGGGAACGAGGAATGTTGGATGCGCATTGTACGGAATACTTTCAGAAAAAGTGGCTTATGGACAGGGCAGAGAAACATGGCTTTGCGCTTCAGGAGGATGATTTCATGGTGACAGAAACGAAATGGCTTCATTTTCGGAAACGAGAGAAGAATACCGTGACATTACTGTCTGTTACATATGAGGGTACGCTGGGGATAGTGGAACCGGAAGCATTTCAGCAGCTGCTGTGTCAAGGGATTGGGAAAGGAAAGGCCTATGGCCTTGGTATGATGACCGTGGTACAGGGAGGATAGGAAAATGTCAGATATTCCGGGAATGGTACGACCCGAGTTGCAGGCACTACCCCAGGTAAAGGACAGAATGACGTTTCTGTATGTAGAGCATTGTACAATCGGTCGACAGGATGGTGCGATTACCGTAACAGATGAGAAGGGAATTGTGCAGATTCCGGCTGCCGGAATTTCGGTGTTGCTTCTGGGTCCCGGCACGAGAGTGACGCATAGAGCTATGGAGTTAATGGGCGATACGGGAGTTGGCGCTGTGTGGGTGGGAGAGCATGGTGTTCGCTATTATGCCCATGGTCGACCGTTGACTACGCATTCCCGCATGCTGCTGCGGCAGGCAGAACTGGTCAGCAATACAAGAAAGCATTTGGAGGTTGTTCGGAAAATGTATCAACTGCGTTTCCCGGATGAAGATGTATCCAAACTGACCATGCAGCAGCTCAGAGGAAGGGAAGGAAGTCGTGTGCGTCAGGTTTACCGTAAGGCATCACAGGAAACAGGGGTACTTTGGAACGGACGATTGTATCGTCCCGAAGACTTCAGTGCAGGGGATGCGGTGAATCAGGCACTTTCCGCCGGGCATGTCTGTTTGTATGGTTTGGCCCATGCAGTTATTGTGGCGTTGGGGTGCGCAGCAGGGTTGGGGTTCGTACATGTGGGACATGAGTGTTCCTTTGTGTATGATATCGCTGATCTTTACAAGGCAGAGGTGACCATTCCGATTGCGTTCCAGGTGGCAGCAGAGAAGCCTGAAGATCTGCCGGCCGTGGTGCGGAGAAGAGTGCGGGACGCTATGGTGGAGCATCATATCCTGGAACGCATGGTGCATGATATTCGCTATCTTTTGCTAGATCAGGAGGAATTGGACGGAACAGAAGAAGCTGTATATTTGTGGGATAACAGAGAAGGCATGGTGGCAAACGGTACAAACTATTCCAAAGAAGATGAGGAGGGATCTTTATCGTAGTGATCACAATGACAAATTGTCCGCCGCGCTTGCGAGGGGATTTGTCAAAATGGCTGTGTGAGATCAATACTGGGGTATATGTTGGAAATGTCAGCGGCCGGGTCAGGGATGCATTATGGAATCGTGTCTGTGAGAATCTGAAAAATGGACAGGCGACGATGGTATTCAACGCGCCCGGAGAGCAAAAAATGGATTTCCGCACACATAATACGGTATGGGAAGCAGTGGATTTCGATGGAATCAAGCTTATGAGACGACCGCTTCCGGAAAAGGAAACGGAGAATATTGTATTAAAGACGGGATTTAGTAAGGCAGCAAAGCGGCAGTATACCCAATCGACAAGGAAGTCGGAAACAAAGAAAGCAATAGAGAATGACTATACGGTGATCGATCTGGAGACCACGGGATTAAAGGCGGATGCTGATGAGATCATTGAGTATGGGGCACTGCGGGTGCGGGACGGTGTGCCGGTAGAAAAGTTTTCTGCATTGGTGCATATTGGAAGGGAGATTCCGGCCGACATTACAGAATTGACGGGAATCAGGGATGCTGATTTGCTTGACGGTATGGATTCAAAGCAGGCACTGCAGACATTTTTGGATTTTATCGGCAAGGATGTTTTGCTAGGGCAAAATATTTCATTTGATATGGATTTTCTGAGAAGAACCTGTGAAAGGTGGGAGAAGCCATTTTTAACGAACAAAACAATTGATGTGTCTAAGCTCGCTAGGAGAAGGCTTCATCAGGTAGAAAATTATAAGCTTTTGACACTGCTTCAACACTTTGGAATATCGGATCAGGTGGCTCACAGGGCTTTGTTGGATTGTGAAAGTATCTATCAGGTCTATTGTAAACTAAATGAAAGTGACATAGAATAAAGCACGGAAGTACGGAAATACGGGATCCTTTTAGTCTGTTCCCCGCATGTGCGGGGGTGATCCCTACTTTTTATACACGCTTTACTGCAG
>CAVJLN010000084.1:0-9961 GCA_963650485.1 Bacteroidaceae bacterium | reverse complement strand
TCCGGACTGGTTCGCACTAAGTTCAACCTTCGCTTTTAGCTCGGTTTCACTAAGTGCTCTACACAAAAAAACCCAGGTATTTTACTCCCGGGCAAATGGCTTCCTGACTGGTTGCTGTATCAGGTATTCTCTTTCGGCGCACAGCAACGGATGCTTACGCGCCTGGCCATTTTATCTGCCCGGGAGAAAAGCATTCGACAGCAACACATCTGAACAGTTGTCATATTATGATAAACAAACATCTTGTCCGCCTCCTTTTCTAAATCTTATATCGGAGTATATACCCATCAACCCAGTATGTCAATAGGTAATTTGAATTAATATTTGCAATCACGTAATAGTTACAAATAAAGAGGAATTTCCAATAATCTCCTATTGTTCGAATGTTACGAAATTGTTACAATTCGTTTGTCAGCTGATAAAAAAACGTAACTATGTGTTTTACTTTTAATAGCTGTTCCGAGTTATTTAATGCTCTTTGCAGATATTTTAACTTTGGCTGCTAACCGCATCTTCGGTTAACCCATAAATTTCCAGAAACAAACCCGCCTGCAGGTTATATACACTTCGGTGTATTGCCTGCAGGCGGATTTGCAGCCAAGCGAACAGGCTGGTTATTTTGAGAACTCTGTACTAGTCACTTTCCTTATCTGCGCTGATTTCTCCGGTTTCGATAATAAAGGAAACGCCACCGGTTTTTCCGTTTTCCAGACCACTGAAATTATTGTACTGTTGATCTGCCGTTTTCATGGCTTTGAGCTTATCCGACAAAGTGCGGAGTTCTTCGGCTTTTGTTTCATAATCCGCGTCGTCCCCATCGGAAGAGGTGCTTGCATCGATGCTGTCGCATGCCTTATCTACACCGGATGTGTAAGTACGGATTCCGTTGGACAACGCTTTACTTCCTTCGGATAGCTGGGACACCTGTGCCGAAAGTGCAGCATACCCTTCCGGATCCGCTGCTGCCATCTGAGCCAGAGCATCATTTAACTGGGAGAGTCCTGCGCTTAAGGAATCCGCTCCATCCCGCAGTTTTGCTCCACCATTTTTCAGCTTTCCAAGCTTTTCTTTCAGGTCAGCCGTATCACCGGATGCATCACCGAATTTATCTGCAAGCTCATCCAGCTTATCGGTAATATCATCATAATTGTCCTCTTCCAGAATACCATTGGAATACAGCGTTGCTGTAAAATCAAGCTTAAAATCGGTTGCATCGAACGACACCTCCAGCTCCTCCGAAAGGTCAATGTCCTCATCCTTTAACAGCTCCATCGTATCAAGCGAAAGAGCCCCCTCTACCCCGGGAAGCAGCATACCATAGACCAGATAATCTCCATCGAGATACTTTGCCTTCCCGTTTTCCACGGTAACATTCCGGACGCAGTCACCATCAAGCAGCATCCCGCTGACCACCAGAAACGGTGTAAAGTCATCACCGATTCCTGTCTGATTCGTATAATCAAAGTGCATGGTGATCCTGCCGTCTGCACCGGCAAGAGCTTCCGGTGCTACCTCGTTTCCATCGAGAAAATATGTGATTTTCACAGAAACCGGAAGCGTCGCAGATGCTTCTGCCGTTCCTTCGTAATGAATGTCTTCGCCATGATTCTCCCATTCATAATGACCGTTTCCCAGATCAGTCACCTCTTCATCTCCCTCTTTATTCTTCAGATTGGTGAGAAAAGTCTCATCGGTGAGCTTCTGATTAAGTCCTTTATTTTTCAGGGCAGCATTTACGGTAATCTCGTTGGGCGTCCCATCCGGAGCAGCCAGTACATAAACGGATTCTTCCTTATCATTTTCCATTCCGCTTTCGTGATATTCATAAACTACAGGATCAGTCTCTGCCTCCGAGGTATCAAGTGATACCGTATCCCCCGGATTTTCATCTGCCGCATCCGTATTGTTCTCCTGCCCCTTGCAGCCTGTCAGGACAATGATTCCGACAATAACAACAATCACTGACCAATAAAGCAATTTATTCTTTAACTGTTTCATGTCCTTCACCTACCTTACTCTACATTCTTAAGTGCCATATCCATTGGCACCTTGCTGATTCTTCGAAACTCCAGTACTGCCACCACAATATAACACAGCAATCCGCATCCCAGCATCTGCCCGTAGACCTGCTGCGGTACCCAGTATGGCAGCCAGCCGGTCATCATGGTAGACAGCATCGCCTTCCAGATGCTTCCGATTTCATAATAAGTAATCGGAAGGCTCAGCAGCATACACAGCACAACGATCATTGAAGTTGGTAAAATATAAAGCCGAGCAATTTCTCCTCTGGAATATCCAAGTATTTTCGCCATTGAGATAGACTGCGCATTCTTTTCAATCGTAAGCTTGCTGAGCAGATATACCAGTATGCCAAAAATCAGAATGGCAAAGCCACAGATCAGCTTCATCATTTCTCCCATGGAAAGAAGCAGCTGGCGGCTGATCTTCGTCATTGAATCCAGATCAATTACCGATCCGATGTATTGTTCATCAATATCCGTAATCTCCGTGTTGCTAAAGTATCCGCCGAACATGTCATCCCCCAGATCAAACACCTCATTCAGCTGTCTGCGTGTCATAAACACATTGAGTCCCACCTCATAGGGATATACACCTGTTACGGTAAATGTATAGGTCTGTTCCTCATACTTTTCCTTTAAAGTAATCGTATCACCTTTTTGAAGCCCGTATTTTTCTGCATATGCGGAAGAAACATAGACATCCTCATCCGTCAAAGCAAGTGGGATATACCGGCTGTTCGGTTCTATTCCATAAAGAAGAATATCCTCCAGCATATAGCGTTCATCCGTCGTTCTTAACGTATAAGCACTGAACTTTTCCGCATCCTCATTTTCCGTCTCTACGTTCTGCTCAAATTCCAGCATGGAAAGCAGTGCCTTCAGCTTGTATTGATCATTCATCTCTGACAGCGGCATATTGAGAATATACTGATACTCTGCAATCATGCTATCCGTAATAAGCTCTTCATAATGGTACATAATCGGCTGCATAACGAGTCCGAACATCAGCAGCAGATAGGCAAACTGGATTCCGATCAGCATAAGCAGATAATTCGGTGCATTCTGCAAAAGAACCCGAATCCTGAACCTTGAGAAGAAACGAAGAGATGTTTTTAAGCGGATCGCCCGCTTTTTCTTACTTTGGGAAAGATCACGGCGCAGGAACCTAAGCGGACTAAGCTTCAGCTTCCGGTGGAGGATCCAGAAATTCACAAGCACCATAAGCAGCACCGGAACCACCGTTGTTTCCAGAAAGGCCTCTGCATTCCAGACCGTCTCATAGGTTGGCAGGCTATAGCTTCCATAATACATGGATGCACAGACATTTTTCATTACGGTATAACCAATTACATTCCCAAGAAGTGCACTGATCAAAGTCACTATGCAGGGCATCGTCATGTAATGACAGATCAGTTCCTTTCTTGTATAACCGCTTGCACGGAGTGTTCCGATGACATTGGCTTCCTTATCAATGGTATTGGCAGTCGTAATGGCAAAAACAAAGGCCATAATTGCGATGATCATATAAAGCAGCACGATCATCATCGCCCGGTCGCCGCCCATATCTTCTCCCGTGAAATTAATTGCCTGATTTTCGAAACGGGGCACGTAATCCTTGAGTGTGATTTCTTCATTGATTGCACTCATCAGATCCTCGGAAACAGACTTCTCCTCTGCCTCATTTTCAGATTCCACATTATATTTCCAGGCATATTCATACTTCAACTCCTCTCCCTCAAGCTGCGCAAACGCATCTGAGGAAACAACCGCCACACCAAACAGCATGGCGTCAAACATGGAATCACTGTTATTTTCAAAAAGACAGCTGTAATCCGGCAATGCTACAAGACCGGTAATGGTGTATTCCCTGTCATTAAGAATAATCCTGTCTCCTGCCACAATTCCATGATTATCCGCAAACATACGGTCAAGTGCAATTTCATTCTCCTGCTTAGGGAGCGATCCGCTCATCAGACAGACGGTATTCACCTTATTCCGGTCAGCATATATCCGCACCTTTGCACCAAAATCCGCCTCCTGCTCCACATAAAACTGCTCATACAGGGTAATCCCGTTTTCCTCCACAGCCCTTTTCTGTGCCTTGTTCATCTTACGCTCTGTAATAAAATGTCCGTTTTCAATATTGTATTTTTCAAATCCATCGTTATAGGCCTTGAGCATGCTGTTGTCTGCCACCAGAAATCCGGAAATAAAACCAATACAAAGTACCAATAGTAAAAAAATCACTAGGTATTTTCCGAAATCATCCCGGATTTCCCTCAGGAGACGTTTATTTAATGGGTTCTTCATTATCTGCCTCCTTACCAGTCGAGATCTTCGGCTTTCATTTTTTCTTCATTCAGATAGTCCTTACGGATCTGTCCGTCGCGAAGCTTCACCACACGGTCTGCCATATTCTTGATCGCATCGTTGTGGGTAACCATGATGACGGTATTTCCATACTTCTGATTCACCGTTTCGATCAGCTTCAGGATTTCCTTCGATGTATGGTAATCCAGTGCTCCGGTCGGTTCATCACAAAGCAGAATATCCGGATTCTTCACAATTGCGCGTCCAATTGCACAGCGCTGCTGCTGTCCGCCGGATAACTGGTTCGGCAGCTTGTTCTTATGCTGTGTAAGCCCCAGCGTCTCTATCAGCTCCTCTACGTCCAGAGGGTTCTCACTTAAATAGGCGCCTACCTCAATATTTTCCTGTACCGTCAGGTTCGGAATCAGATTGTACATCTGGAAGATATAGCCCAAGTGCTTTCTCCGGTACATGGTCAGACGCTTTTCGTTCATATCCTCCGTCTTTTCTCCGTTAATGGTGATACTGCCCTCATTCGCGCGGTCAATTCCTCCTATAATGTTTAAAAGGGTTGATTTTCCTGAACCAGAAGGTCCAAGCAATACACAAAACTCTCCCTTCTCTACAGATAAATCAATCCCTTTCAAGACTTCTACAAGGCTGTCTCCCTCTCCAAAGTTCTTTTTAATTCCCTTTATTTCCAAAAACATCATTTTATCCTCCCTCTTTGGTTAGTCTAAACTAACTATTAGCAATTGTCAATACGTATATATTAAGATCATGCCGTCTCCGGCAGCTTATGAATGGGCAAGGCTGGACTGTTATAATTTTTTTGAATTTTTTCACAATTTTTCTTGACTTAAGCCATATAAGATGGTAATATATCATTCGTGGCGTAAGTCAAGCGGAAGTGTCGGAACTGGCAGACGAGCAAGACTAAGGATCTTGTGATCATTGCGATCGTGTGGGTTCAAGTCCCATCTTCCGCATGAAATCAAAAAGACTCAGGATAATACCTGAGTCTTTTTGATTTATGCCGAGGAGTCCCTTGAACCCATGGTCCAAGGTCTCCTCGGCATTGTCATGCCTCGTCGGTCGGTTCGGAGGAAAAAAGGTTCACCGAACCTTTTTTTCTTCCCTCCTCACCCCATCTTCCGCTAGTTCTCAATTTCTTTAGCATCTAGTCCTTGCTCTCCTCGGCATTGTCATGCCTCGTCGGTCGGTTCGGAGGAAAAAAGGTTCACCGAACCTTTTTTCTTCCCTCCTCACCCCATCTTCCGCTAGTTCTCAATTTCTTTAGCATGTAGTCCTTGCTCTCCTCGGCATTGTCATGCCTCGTCGGTCGGAATTGCAGCTATGCAGGCTGCTCTGTATCAATGACAACATCCCCCGGATCCGTCAAAAGAATCTTCACCTCAGGATTAGCCCTTCGCAGCAGGTCATAAACATCACTTTCTGTGTTCAGGTAGGCATCCTCATTGGTAATAACCGCGGTCTTCGGTCTGAAAATTGCTAACGCCTTCTCACAGGCTGTGTGCACGGTTCCATGGTGGGGCGCCTTATATATATCAATCTGCTCCCCGATACTCTGTGCAACCTGGCAGCATACATGATCTGCCTTCGGGTGTGCCGAACAACGATCCAGAATATCGCCACCGAGGAAGATATTCTTTCCATCTGCCTTTATAAAGATTCCAAGACTGTTCTGATTCTCACTGAACGCAATTTTATGATAGGTGTCAGGACGGGAGGCATCCTCATAAATCTCCCGGATCGAATTTTCCGTAAAAAACAGTTTTAAATCATATTTGCCAAATGAAATGGATCGCAATCCCTCTACCGGGATCAGCTCACTGTTTCGTGCTATGGCCTCTACCATTTCCTTGTATTTATTCATTTCCAGACACCGGTATGCATCATCTGCCTCGGATCCCCAGGCTGTTGTGCAGTCCAGACCGCTATATTCCTTCATATATACCTTTTCAACAGAAAAATTTTCTGTAAGCGCGATAATATTACCGTAATGATCCCTGTGAAAATGCGTAAGCAGAATAAATTTTATTCTGCTTACGCCAAGCTTTTTCAGGTATTCTGCCAGTTGATCATACTGTTCTTCAAAGCCGGTATCAATCAACGCTGCCTCTCCATTATTTTCAAGGATAATGATATCGCTCCATTTTGTTTTGAGGAAATGAAGTTTCATAGTTTCAATAATCTCCTGTTCTCACCCGTATTTTCTGTAGCCGGCCGAAGCAATAAACCGTACTTCTCTTCCTGCTACGACTCCTCTGGGTACTCAGCTTTATCCACCGGTTTCTCTTTATTCTGTACATCACTCTGTTCTTCTTTATTTCTGCCCTTGCTTTCAAGAGCCTTCTTTAACGCTTCAAGTGCTTCTGCATATTTACCGGAGGTCATGGTCGGGTTGCCCTTAATTAAACCTCTCTGGAATACATCCTTTATCTTGCCGAATTCCAGATGATGATCCTTTTCTACAAAATAACGGCTGCGCAATTCCGCAATTTTTTCCTTAACCTCTTCCGGATAAGCATAAGGATTCACCTTCAGGCGTTCCTTAACGACATTAAACTTTCCTTCAATGCTGTCCATGAGATCGTTCATGCGTTCGTTGCGCTCTAATCTTCTCGTCTCGCGTTCATCACTGGTAATTGCTGCAATCACATCAAGACGCTTCTGGATACGCTCCATCTCTTCCCGCACCTTCTCGAGTCCAACAAGAACACTTCGCAGATCAAGGGCTGCCTTGAATGATAAGGTAAAGTCAACCAGAAGTCCTGCTGACAAAATAACGGTAACAACATTAATTGTCATCATGGGAATCCGAAATACAAGCGCTTCTACCAGTTTATGCAGAAACTGAGTCATAAATAGTGTCAAAAATCCCCACGCCAACGTCGAGGACAGGCAGATCACACCTTTATAATTGAATTTCTGATTGGAATAATCCCAGTATCTCACTTTAAACAATGCTTCCATGGTAAGCCCCGTTACCAGCTCGAGAGCCGTTGCTCCTACGCATCCGGCCAGATAAGTCAGAACCAGATTATCCTGAAACGGCATGGATACCACGAGCATCATAATCGCTCCTGATCCATAAATCGGCAGGAACGGGCCACGCATAAATCCACGGTTTACAAACTTCCGTTTACATATGGATACATAGGTGCTTTCGAATATCCATCCGAAAAAGCAGTAAAAATAAAAGAAAAACAACCATTGTATAAAGGTGTAATGATACATCCGTGTAATCTCCTTTGTCCCTAGTTAAAGCTGATCACTTCTTCCTTCGGCTTCTTCGTCTGCTCTACACTGACTGCTTGTAAAACCGGTCCTTCACCGCCGTAATCGGCAAAGTATTCCTTCGTAACCTTCGCAGTCACCTTGACCCACTGCTTGTTCGTCAGGGTATTCGTCTTATCATATTCACAGGCAAAGCCTAAAAATGCCATATCCTCCGCACAGCAAGTCATCGCCATACGTCCCGGAATAAAGTATCCCTTCGGAAATTCCTCCGGAATCAGAACCATGCCGACAAACTGAATGGTCTTTCCAATATAGCGATCCAGGTTGTCCATACAATCCAGATACCAGATTCCGAAACCTTCATTATCCAGCTCAATAATCGGTGCATCCAGCTTATAAGGAAGATCCTCTTCGAAGATCTGATTCACTTCTCCCTGGGAATCCTCAAACACAATCTCTGCCTGCGGATTTACTGCCTTTACATTCCGGCGGTAGGAGGCAAGCTGATCGGTCAATCCGTCACAACGGTTAAAGATAATCATTTCGGATTTC
Organism: Bacteroidaceae bacterium; assembly: GCA_963650485.1. Taxonomy (GTDB): domain Bacteria; phylum Bacillota; class Clostridia; order Lachnospirales; family Lachnospiraceae; genus Suilimivivens. Next base: position 1,814 of record CAVJLN010000084.1, on the reverse strand, counting down.
CGGATCATCTCTGCAAGGAGAGATCTCATATTCGTATAATACATTGGGAAGGTAGATGCATCAATTGTTGTAATCTGCTGTTCTACCGACCAGTGCCACGGCAGCTTCATATCCTTAAAGTTCCACATGCCATTATATTCAATGATGACACGCTCCGGCTTGTATTTCTTATCTAGCTCCATCAGATTTGCCGGAGTAAATGACGACTCGTCATCAATCACTTCCATAATGGTTCTGCTCTGGCTCAAAAGCTCCTCGTCATACTCTTCTTCGCCCTCTTCACAGACAATCAAAAGGGTTTTTCCTTTGGTCTGGAAATACGGCTGTGCCAGTGTATAGCAGATAAATTCAGTTTTACCACTTTCTAAAAAACCATTGACTATAAATACCGGTTTCATGTTTTTTATCCTTTTCTATTCCAAATTACGTAACTGTTCCGTACCCTCCCAGTTACGATGCAAAATCCATTGCAAATTTACTTCGTAAACAGCTCTTTTAATGCCTCTTCCTTTAACTTGGATCCGATGACACAGAACTTACCGGTTACATCGGGCTTGCCCGGACGGATATTGCTTTCTTCCGGAACATAGTCAAAGTAAATAAATCCGCCTTCGGTACAGGGAACCATACCCTTGGCACGAAGAACCATACCGTACTTGTCATCATCCTCGAGGGCTGCAAGGATCTTCTCGAGTTCTTCCTTGCTGTACTGGTCCGGAGTTTCCATTCCCCAGCTTCCAAATACCTCGTCTGCGTGATGATGGTGGTGATGATCGTGGTCATGGCAGCCACAGGTGCAGTCCTCGCCATGTTCATGATGATGCTCATGTTCGTCATGGTCGTGGTCATCGTGATCGTGATGATGCTCGTGTTTCTCATGGTCATGCTCATCGTGATCATGATGATGATGTTCATGTTCCTCATGGTCGTCATCGTCATCATGGTGATGGTCATGATCGTGATGGCAGCACTCGCCGTCGTGATCGTGGTGATGGTGCTCATGTTCATGTTCGTGATCATGCTCTCTTTGTTCCTTCAGCTCTGCCATCAGTTCTGCTTCCAGATCAGTTGCACCCTCGATGGTTGCAAGAATATCCTTGCCCTCCAGCGCATCCCATGGAGTGGTAATGATGGTTGCCTTGGTATTGTGTTCGCGGATGAGTTCCACAGCCCTTTTCAGCTTGTCCTCGGAAATATTACCGGTTCTGCTTAAGATAATGGTTCCGGCATGTTCAATCTGATTGATAAAAAACTCACCGAAGTTCTTGATATACATTTTGCACTTGGAAGCATCTACAACTGCTACGGCACTGTTTAATACAACCTCATGTTCGTCAATGACGTCCTGTACGGCTTTCATCACATCAGAAAGCTTGCCAACACCTGAAGGCTCAATGAGAATTCTTTCCGGCTGATAGGTCTTCATAACCTCTTTTAAGGAAGTACCAAAATCTCCGACAAGGGAGCAGCAGATACATCCGGAATTCATCTCTTTGATTTCAATTCCGGCATCCTTAAGGAATCCGCCGTCAATACCGATCTCACCGAATTCGTTCTCGATCAGTACCACCTTGCTGTCCTTTAATGCTTCATTTAAAAGCTTCTTGATTAATGTTGTTTTACCGGCTCCTAAAAAGCCTGATACGATATCTATTTTTGTCATGCTTCTAACCTCTTTTCTTTGAAAATATACTCCTTTAGTGACAACAGATTATTATAGCCTTTTCCCCTGTTAAAGTCAAATTTCCGGGCTTTTCCCCAGCTTTGAAAGGTAAATTCGTTTTGTAGCCTGCCCATATAGAAAAATTAAACAT
>CAVJLN010000083.1:0-9974 GCA_963650485.1 Bacteroidaceae bacterium | reverse complement strand
AAAATCCTCAGCGTAGCCCGCTACGCCTACGTTTTTTGTCCAGCACTCTCAGAAAAATATCCTATGTGAATGGTGCAGTTATTTAGAAACCGTTACACTAGTTTAACAGGAGGTATTGTTATGAAAGGATATGTAGTGACCGCAGGTTATATGGGATATGTGAATGGCGGATATATGTTGTTTGCAAGTGAAGAGGATTATCGGGATTACTATTGTAAGGATTGATTGGACCGGCACATCTTGACGAATGAAAATCAGAAACGTACAATGGAACTGTTCAGAAGACTGAAACAGTGGTTTTACGTACAGGATCTGAATAGTTGATAAAAGAATAAAATCGAAGGTAAAGGAGATCAAAATATGAGTATGATTGATACCGTACGCTCCCAGATGATGGAAGCCATGAAGAACAAGGACAAAACACGTAAGGATGCGCTTTCGATGCTGCTTTCCGCATTGAAGAATAAGGCAATTGATAAACGGGCAGATCTGACCGAGGCAGAGGAATTTGAAGTGGTAAAGCGCGAGATCCGTCAGACAAAGGAAACCATGGATCTTGCTCCGGCTGACCGTGAGGATATCAAGGAAGCATGTGCAGCACGGCTTTCTGTTTATCAGGAATTTGCACCCGAAGAAATGAGTGAGGATGCGATCCGTGCGGAGGTACAGGCGGTACTTACGGCTCTTGGTATTACCGAGCCTTCTGCGAAAGATAAGGGTAAGGTGATGAAGGAGCTTATGCCGAAGGTAAAAGGAAAGGCAGACGGCTCCCTGGTTAATAAGATTGTTGGTGAAATGTTAGCGTAACCATCATATTATGAATGCGAAAGCTCATGATATTTTTAGTTGATATGGTAACGATTCTGAATAGTTACTTGTCATGTAAATGTGAAAAGGTCTGGTAAAGCTTTTTTGAGTCATGAGCAGGAAGGATAAAAGATGAATAAAGATTTAACCACAGGAAAACCGGAGAAGGTACTGTGGGGGTTCTGTCTGCCTTTGTTTGGAAGTATTATTTTCCAGCAGTTATATAATATTGCAGACAGTCTGATTGCAGGTAAGTTCGTGGGGGAGAATGCACTTGCGGCAGTCGGAAACAGCTATGAAATTACACTGATTTTTATTGCATTTGCCTTTGGCTGTAACATTGGCTGTTCAGTCATTGTGAGCAGATACTTTGGAGCGAAGGAATACCATAATGTCAGGACTGCGGTACATACGACACTCTTAAGTGGTGCCGTTTTGTGTGCACTTTTGATGCTAGTTGGCTTCCTTGGATGTCATAAGATGCTCACGATGATTCATACACCGGAAGAAATTATGGCGGATTCCCAGTTATATCTGATGATTTATATTGCAGGACTGCCGTTTCTTTTCTTCTATAATATTGCGACAGGAATTTTCTCGGCACTGGGAAATTCGAAGACTCCTTTTGTTTTTCTGGCGTGTTCGTCGATTGCCAATATTATTATGGACTATATTTTTGTAAGGTTTTTTGCAATGGGCGTTGCCGGAGTGGCATGGGCAACCTTTATCTGTCAGGGAATCAGCTGCGTACTCGCCATTGTGGTTGTGTTCCGGCATCTTGGAGCACTTCAGAGCGAAAAGAAAGCCGTCTGGTTTTCCATGCCGATCTTTTTACAGATCTGCACGGTGGCGATTCCAAGTATTTTGCAGCAGAGCTTTGTTTCTGTCGGAAACATCATTATCCAGAGCCTCATCAATGGCTTTGGTGCATCGGTAATTGCAGGCTATGCGGCATCCATTAAGCTCAATAACCTTGTGATTACTTCCTTTACGACACTGGCTAACGGAATCTCGAATTACACCTCGCAGAATCTGGGAGCCGGTAAGTACGAAAGGATTCACGATGGCTTTAAGGCTGGAATTAAAATGGTATGGACACTCTGTGTTCCACTGGTACTGCTTTATGTGATTGCTGGAAGATGGCTTGTTTATCTGTTTATGGACAGCAGCAGCGGACCGGCGATGGACACCGGAATTCTGATCTTAAGGATTCTGGCATCGTTCTACTTCGTGGTATCGGTAAAGCTTGTAACCGATGGCGTGCTTCGAGGAAGCAGTATGATGGGAGCATTTATGATTGCAACCTTTACGGATCTGATTCTGCGTGTGAGCATTGCGGCAGTTTTATCTTCGAAGCTTGGCAGTGTAGGAATCTGGAGTGCATGGCCGGTTGGCTGGGCACTTGGAACCATGCTTTCCCTGTCCTTCTATTTCAGGGCAAAGAAAAACCACTTCCTGCTAAAAAGCAAGGAAATGGTTCAGATCGAAGAAGAGGAAAAGCTGGAGGTTTAAGATTTATTTGGAATAGAAAATCCGCACTTGTCTGTCACAAAGCCTTGCGGACTTCGATTGCTTTCATAGGGCACATCTCCTGACAACAGAAGCAGGAGATGCAGCCCTTTTTCTGAAAGACGGCCTTTTTCTTTCCGGACCGGTCTTCTTTGATTCTAATGATGTGCGCCGGACAGCTTTCGGCGCACTTGCCGCAGCCGACACATTTATTTTTATTCAGAAGAGGATAGGACTTAAATAATTTTCCCATAACAAATACTGCAGGCTTACGCAGAAAACCCGGAACGTAGGTTGAAAAATCCAGCTTTCTGGTATCCGGCACCTGAAATGGTGTGAGATCGCAGGGGATTTCATCACCAATCAGCCGGATCTCTTCGGGATGGGCAAGTCCCTGTTCCACCGCCTGACGGATCATCACAATGCTCATGGGGTTGAACTTCATTAAACCGGCAGCAAAATAATCCTGTGTATAAAAATCACGGGCTGCCAGAATCATCTTTAACGGATGGGAGGTGCCGCCGGTAGGGCCGTTTCCTTCCATGGCATCTATCGCATCGATGATGGTAAGCTGCGGAGCAACGGTCTGTGCCAGCTCTAACAGCATATTCGAAAAGTCCTCAATGCCCGGCCAGCGGTAATGCATCTGCGGCTTTTCGAGACCGGGAATGGTACCGAAGAGATTTTTGATTCCACCGGAATAGCCGGTCATGGAATGCGTCTTTAGTTTACAGATATTAATGATATAATCGGCTTCCACAATCGGAGTGATGAGATGGAAGCTGTGGTTTTTAAAGCCATCACGGGTAGGAATTGTCTGTGCGGTAAAGTCCATATTCATGCGGATATCCGGTTCCAGGGCAGACATACCGCAGACACGGTAGAGATTCTTCATATGCTCGGTATTGTAGAGACCGCCGGAGCTTTCGGCAAGGGTAATGTCCGTTACGCCGTGCTCGCGAAGATAGCGTACAACAGCCTTTACCACAAGCGGATGGGTGGTCACCGGGAAGTCCGGGCTTTTTGCCATGACAAGGTTGGGCTTGATCACGACCTTAAGACCGGAGTGCAGGTCATCGGCAACGGATAAGGCATCCATGGCTTTGCAGACGGCCGGATAAAGTAATTCTTCTTTATATTCAGAAACGTGGTATAATGTCTGTAGCATAATTGGAAATCCCTTTCAGTGTATGATTGGTAACTATTTTGAATACTATGATTATGATACGAATACATACATTGTAACATATATTCAGCAAAAAAATAAGAATGACAGATAATTACTGTTCTGAACCCGTGAATTACTCATGTTTACACAGAAGCCGGATACTTGCTGTCAGGCTGCATAAGAACATGAATCAGGATTGTGGTATGGATGAACCGTAATGATGGAGGCATATTGTGGAAAACAGACATTTATCAGAAGAACAGAAGCGTACGATTGAAGAAGCGGTTCGAAATATATTAGGGGCTCTTGGAGATGACCCGGAGAGGGAAGGGCTTGTGGATACGCCGGCACGTGTGGCGAGGATGTATGATGAAGTATTCGAAGGAATGCGTTACACCAATGAAGAGATTGCGCAGATGTTTGACCGGTGCTTTGAAGAACCATCCTCCGGAGAGATGGTTTTAGTGAAAAATATGGATGCATTCAGTTATTGTGAGCATCATCTGGCGCTGATGTATAATATGAAGATTTCGGTAGCGTATCTGCCGAAGACAAAGGTGATCGGCTTAAGCAAGGTCGCACGGATCGCCGACATGGTATGCAAAAGATTACAGCTTCAGGAACGGATCACTTCGGATATTGCACAGATTATGCAGATGGTGCTTGGAACGGAGGATGTGCTGGTACACATTGAGGGAGAGCATAGCTGCATGACCGCACGTGGAATCAGGAAGCCCGGAACCGTTACTGCAACAACGGTTTCCTGCGGTGCATTTAAAATGAATGCAGCATTGCGTGCAGAGGTGTTCAGCCAGCTATAAGTCAAACCTTCGGCTGAAAAAGGAAAAGTAATAGAAGCAAAGTGGAAGAGAAGTAAGCAGAAAGCCGGGTGAGAAATCACCTGGCTTTCTGCTTACTGTTCAGAGCCATGCAAATATGGCAATATGATCGGAGCATTTGCATCCCTGTGTGTGTTTGAGTGACATTTATGGGACACATCCTCTGGTAGACTGGGATCATAGAAATGAGAGAAGCATTGGAAACAGATCAGACAGAGTCAGAACGGAGGAGTCGTCATGAGAGAAGGAGCAAAGAGAATAATTATGACTATAAGTGCACTGGTATTAATCGGAATTACCGCATTCTGTATTTCCGGAACGGTACACAGCAGTGAAAAGGTGGAACGCAGGGAACGGGAGAAATATTATCGTGAACTGGAAGCGGAATATGTAAAAGAGGTTCGTTTTTTTCTGAACGAAGAGGGATATTCAAACAGTGGAGTTACCATGACAAAGGTGATTGATGAAGGAGAAAACAGAAGCTATACCGTGATGATTCATCATCGTAGGATTGGTAACCTGCAGCAGGAAGAGCAGGAGCAGCTGCAGGAGGAGCTTTCTCGGATTAAGGGAGAGGGAATGGATGGAGTAATTACCTATATCTTCCTATAAAGAAAAGTAAAAGAAGAATGACAAGAACTCCAAACAGGGTTATACTTAGATATATATTTCTGAATGGAGGATCTGGCAGATGAGACCACAGAAAGGACAGCTTTATCGTCATTTTAAAGGAAATCTGTATCGGGTAATGGCTATTGCAAAGCACAGCGAAACAGAAGAAGAGCTGGTGATTTATGAGGCACAGTACGGAGATCATCAGGTGTATGCGCGTCCTCTTCCGATGTTTACAGAGATGGTAGACCGCACGAAATATCCGGATGCCCGGCAGCAATACCGCTTTGAACCGGTACAGGAAGACAATCAGCAGGAAGCAGAAGAAATGAATATTGATCCTATGGTACTTGAGTTTCTGGAGGCAGATACCTTTGAAGAAAGACTGAACATTCTCCATGGACTGCACGCACGGATTACGGATGATATGATTAATACCATGGCACTTTCCGTTGATCTGGAGATCAAGGACGGAGACATTGAAGACCGTTATGAAGAGTTGAAGAATTGTCTTCTGACCTTTGAACGGTATGAATGTAACCGGCTCCGTTAATCCGGTCAGTATCTGCATCAAAGACATGCACAGATGCCGGAGTGCACTTGTACCATAATAAAGCAGAGGTAAGCTGGTTGACCGGAAAGAATAGCGGGTATATCAGCACCTGATGAAAGGATGGAACAGGAGGAGTACACGATGGCATATGATTTGGAACACCGGCTGGTAATCGGAGTATCTTCGCGGGCATTGTTTGATTTATCCGTGGAGAATGAATTGTTTGAAACACAGGGAGTAGAGGCTTACTGCCAGTATCAGGTAGAGCATGAAAAGGATTATCTGATGCCGGGCAATGGCTTCCGGCTGATAGAAGCACTCCTTAATATTAATAAAATTCCGGGACAGGAGGGCAGAGTGGAGGTCATTATCATGTCCCATAACAGCCCGGATACCTCATTAAGGGTATTCAATTCCATTGCACATTACGGACTGCAGATTTCAAGAGCGGTACTGGCAAGCGGGGCATCGTTGGCGCCATACTTAAATGCCTTTCACACGGATCTTTATCTGTCCGCGGATGAAGAGGATGTGCAGGCAGCGATCGATGGCGGAATTGCAGCCGGAATTATCTGCTGCGACCGGATTTGGGCAGTGGGAGAGAATGCGGAACCGATCTCACAGATCCGGATTGCATTTGACGGAGACGCAGTTCTGTTTTCGGATGAATCGGAGCAGATTTATAAGGAACAGGGACTGGAAGCCTTTGAAGAGAATGAACGGCTTCGGGCGAACCAGCCGATGAATCAGGGACCGTTTGCCAAGTTCTTAAAGACGATTTCGGATATCCAGAAGGACTTTCCGCAGGATCAGGCACCGATCCGGACAGCTCTTGTTACCGCAAGAAGCGCACCGGCGCATGAACGGGTGATCCGAACCCTGCGCGCATGGAATGTGCGGATTGATGAGGCTTTTTTCCTGGGAGGAATTTCAAAGAGCGATGTGCTGAAAGCATTTGGAGCACAGATCTTTTTTGACGATCAGGCAGTACATACGAAGCTGGCATCGCAGGTGGTGCCATCTGCCAGAGTGCCCTATAAGAAGAAAGCCGAGCAGAATAAGGATCCATAGGATAAGGATCCTTGGATAGAAATGGGTTGAATATGGAAGGAAGAGGATCGTTTGTAACTGTGAAGGCACTGAACAGTTATGGTGGTTTGGAATCAATCAGACAGGATAGCAATCAATGAGTGATAACGAAATTTTGAAGCAGAGTGTGAAACCGCTTCTTGCATTTTATGACCGTGGACGAAGGATTCTGCCATGGCGCGAAGAACCGACACCATATCATGTGTGGGTGTCCGAGATCATGCTGCAGCAGACAAGGGTAGAAGCCGTGAAGCCCTATTATGACCGCTTTATGAAAGCTTTGCCTGATATCAGGAGTCTTTCACAGGCAGAGGAAGAAAAGCTTCTGAAGCTGTGGGAGGGACTTGGATATTACAATCGTGTGCGTAATATGAAAAAGGCAGCAGAAATACTGGTTGAGCAATATGGTGGGGAAATGGTTCCTTCCTATGAAATCATTCTTTCCCTTCCGGGAATCGGCAGCTATACGGCAGGAGCCATCAGCTCCATTGCCTTTGGAATCCAAAGACCTGCAGTAGATGGAAATGTACTGCGGGTTCTGTCGCGTCTGCGTGCAGATACAAGAAACATCATGCAGCAGTCTGTGCGGAACGAAATTGAAGAGGAGCTTCTTAAAGTGATGCCTAAGGATCGGCCGGGAGATTTTAATCAGGCGTTGATGGAGCTTGGAGCCATGGTCTGTACACCGAATGGGACACCGAAGTGTGGGGAATGTCCCTGGAAGGAACAGTGTGTGGCACATAAGGAAGGACATGAGACGGATTTTCCATGCAAGCCTCCGAAAAAAGCCCGTGTGATCGAGGACAAAACAGTCCTGATTATCAAGGATGATCAGAAAGCAGCGCTAACAAAGCGTCCGGAAAAGGGACTCCTTGCCGGGATGTATGAATTTCCAAGCGTTACTGGACATCTTTCGCAGGATGAAGTATTATTATTTCTAAAAGAAAAGGGCTTGTCCGTGCTGCGGATTGAGCCGCTTAGCCAAAGTAAGCATATCTTTTCCCATAAGGAATGGCACATGATCGGCTATGCGGTGAGGGTGGACGAACTGGCAGAAGCAACCGGAAGCTGGGAGGATTCCCTGGTGTTTGCAGAGCAGCAGGAGGCACGCGAAAGGTATCCGATCCCTACAGCATATAAGGCATATCTGAAAGCATTTCTGGAAGAGCTGTAGTTACTTTGGATGTTCTGAAAAGATGTCAGCTATTGCGGATAGTTGACCACACATATAGAACTGGAGGATGAAGAGTGAAATTACTATCGTTTGCAGTACCATGTTATAATTCTGAAGCGTATATGGAAAAGTGTATTGAATCACTTCTGATCGGGGGAGAAGAGGTTGAGATTTTAATTATCAATGATGGGTCAAAGGATCGTACCGCAGAAATTGCAGATCGTTATGCCAAGAAGTATCCGACCATTGTAAAGGCAATCCATAAGGAAAACGGGGGACATGGTTCTGCTGTAAATACAGGAGTTGCGAATGCCACAGGATTGTATTTCAAGGTAGTTGACAGTGATGACTGGGTAAAGCAGGAAGTCTATGAGCAGATTCTTGCAAAGCTCCATGAGCTTACCGGAGGGCAGCAGACACTGGATATGCTAATCAGCAACTTTGTTTATGAAAAGGCTGGAGAAAAGCATAAGAAGGTGATGCGTTATCGTCATGCGCTCCCGGTGGATCAGATGTTTACCTGGGATGACGTACATCATTTTCACAAGGGACAGTATATTCTCATGCATTCCGTGATTTTCCGTACAAAGCTGTTACGGGAATGTGGAATTCAGCTTCCGGAGCATACGTTTTATGTGGATAATATTTATGTATTCGAGCCGCTTCCGTTTGTACGGAATATGTATTATATGGATGTGAATTTCTACCGTTATTACATCGGAAGAGAAGACCAGTCCGTGCATGAGAGTGTTATGATCAGCCGTATTGACCAGCAGATCCGTGTAAATAAGCTGATGATCGACTATATGGTTGAGAACCGTTCCGTGGTGAATTCCAATAAGAAGAGATACCGCTATATGTTAAGCTATCTGGATATTATTACAACGATTTCCTCAATTCTCTTAATCCGCTCCGGAACAAAGGATAACCTGCAGAAGAAGCAGGAGCTTTGGGAGTATCTTAAGAAGAAGGACTGGGTATTATACAGGAGACTTCGTTTCGGTCTTTTAGGCCAGTGCATGAATCTTCCCGGCAAAAGTGGCCGTTGGATTTCCGTAGAAGGATATAAGATTTGCCAGAAGTTTTTCGGATTTAACTGAGAATGATAATTAAGAACGATAAAAAGTGTATAATAAGTGCAAAGTGAATGATGATGAAATGATACAGGCAGAACTCCGAGTGAGTTCTGCCTGTATTGCTATGCATATAAGAAAATGACGCAGTGAATTATTTCTGAGCTTTTATGCATAATCACGAAAACCACCAAAGGAAATATTGATTAAGTTTTTGCGTGTTCTGTCCGGTGATGAAAATGTAGAAGATACCTTATCCATGATGCAGGAAAGAGGGATTAAAGAAGAGGAGGATGTAAAAGTGTGTGAATTATTTGACCAGTATGAAAGAAGAGGACAACAAAAAGAATTTGAACGAAGTATAGAACGGATGGTGCTTGAAAACCTGGAAGAGCACCGGACAGAGGAAACCATTGTTGGAAAGCTGGTTCGTTGGTTTTCACTAACGGGAGAACAGGCGAAGATGTACTATGATAAGTATGCCAGAGTGGTGATATAGCAACCGGGATACTAATTAAGGCAGAACTCAGAAATGGGTTCTGCCTTATTGCATATAAGTATTAAAAAGTGTATGGAATCTATGCTTTTGAACGGTTCATTAATTCTACATAAATCTGTAAGTATCGATTCAACCGGTCGAGCTCTTCTTTATCATCTGAATATAAAATCTCAACAATGGTATCCGGAATCTGGGATAATATTTTATCCGTATTTTTCCCGGTTACGATATAATCCAGACTACAATGAAAAATTTCACAGAATTGCTTTAAATTTTTGACAGATAAGCTTGAAGTGCCGCATTCCGTGTGGCTGATATGCTTCGGACTGACATCAAGCATTTCAGAAAGCGCTTCTTGAGTGACATTGTGGGAACGGCGGATATCTGCAATACGCATACCCATGTCATAAGATAATTTGTTTTCCTCCATAAGTAAACCTCCTAGGTAAAGTGTATTTGTACAATATACGTTGAAACACTATTTAAAAGGTTTGTAAAAATATATAAAATATACCTAATAGGTTTACTAAATGACGAAAAGGTGCTATAATAAGCACCATAAGCACATAAGTGCAATACAATAATCTGTAAGAGGAGGACTAGTGAAATGAAACAACGATGGAAAAAGGGAATGGCATGGCTGCTAAGTGC
>CAVJLN010000082.1:0-10177 GCA_963650485.1 Bacteroidaceae bacterium | reverse complement strand
TCAGATTTTGCATGGCTCTGAATAGTTACAAACTACAATAATTTTAGCAAAAAAAACGCAAGAAAAATATAATGTATTAAATAATTTTATAATAAATTAAAGAAAACTTAGATTATAACGAATTTGTTATAGAAAAAGCGATTATGTAATAACCGAATAAACAAAAAGAAATTATAATAAAATTATCATTTATTTTGAAAGGCGGTTTTTACAATGACAAAGCAAAAGAAAGTAAAAGATCCAAAGAAACCTAATTTAAAAGAATGTCTCTTATGGAACAGTAGACAGGTGAGCCAGGCGATGAACATCGTGATCATGGGATTTTTATCCATGTATTGTTCAGATGTTCTTGGAATTAATATCGGCCTCGTAGGTACACTTCTTATGGTGAGCAAGATTTTTGACGGATTTACAGACATTATCGCAGGCTATATTATCGACAGAACCAACACAAGGCTTGGAAAAGGAAGACCATATGAACTTTGCATTATCGGATACTGGTTATGTACTGTTCTGTTATTTGCATGTCCATCAGGATGGGATCTTCCGCTAAAGTGTGCATGGTTTCTGGTTATGTACGCAATGATTAATTCTATTTTTGGAACACTTCTCGGCTCCTCCATTGTTCCGTATAGTGTGCGTGCTTTTAACAGTGAAGAGAAATATGTTGCATATGGAAGCTATGGTGGACTGATGTCCATGGTTGGAGCAATGATTGTAAATATTGTATTTCCGATCATGATGGCGAAGCTTGGGACATCTTCTATCGGATGGGTAAAGATGCTTCTGACCTTTGCAATTCCCTGTACAGCTATCGGACTTTTGAGATTTTTCTTTATTCCGGAAAAATATGATATAGATGTAAAAACAGATAAAATTATTTTAAAAGATGTATGGACATGTTTAAAATCCAATAAACATATTTATGCGATTGCAATTATGGTATTTATTTACAATGTGGTCGCCAATATGGGTGTTACGACTTACTACTTTACCTACATTGTCGGAGATGTCAGCAAGATGGGACTGCTCAGTGCACTTGCTGTTTTAATGATACCGTTTCTTGCGATTGCACCTCAGATCATGAAAAAAGTTTCTGTCAGAAAATTATGCTTTATCGGATTTGTAATCTGTATGATTGGACATACAATCAACTGGTTTGCAAAAGGGAATATTACAATGCTTCTTATCGCTGGTGTTTTTACCGGTCTTGGAGTATTACCGGTTAACATGTTCAGCACACTGATGGTATATGACTGTGCTGACTTTAATGAGTGGGAAGACAGACCGAGAATGGAAGCAACCTTAGGTGTGATCCCTGGACTTGGACAGAAGCTTGGAAGTGCATTTGGTGCATTTTTAATGGGTGTGCTCTTAAGTATGGCGGGATACATAAGCACAATAGGCAGTGAAGTGGCAAATCAGCCTGAGAGTGCTCTTGTTATGATCCGTTTGTTGATGAGCTTTATTCCGGTTGCATTATACGCTGTAGCTGCGATTGCGTGCAGAATGTATAAGCTGGATGGACTAAAGCCACAGATGAAAAAGGATCTGGAAGAGAAAAGAGCAGCAAGAGGTATGAAAGAAGAATGAGTAAAAAGATAAAATTTTGTGAAAACTGGATTTTCGAAGGAAAGAATGTAACGCTTCCGCACGATGCCATGCTTGCTGCAGGACGGGATGCAGAGTCAGAGGGTGGTAGTGCCGTAGGGTACTTTAAAGGAAGCAGGGCAATATATGAAAAGAAATTTATAAAGCCGGAGCATTCACATGTCAGCTTTTGGTTTGAAGGAGTATACCGCAAAGCAAGAGTTTATATTAATGAACAGGAAGCCGGTGGATGTACATATGGATATTCTTCTTTTGAAGTATGTGCGGATAAATTTTTAAAAGAAGGTGAAAACCATATCCGTGTTGAGGCAGATAATACAGAGCAGCCGAACTCAAGATGGTATTCCGGTACAGGCATTTATCGCCCGGTGTGGATGCTTTTGAACGGAGAAGATTATATTGAACCGGTCAGTATCCGTATCAGGACAATTTGCACGAACCCGGCAGTTATTCAGGTAGTGGCAGTGGCTCACGGTGGGGAAATTGAGATTGAAATTTACGATGAAAACCAATGTGTGGCAAAGGGAGTCTGTGGAAATATTGAAATAGAAAATGCAAAGCTTTGGAGTGCGGATCATCCACATTTATATACATGCAGACTTTTACTGAAGAAAGCGGGAGAAGTGGTTGATGAAGAGGAAAGAACCTTTGGCATCCGACAGTTAAAAGCAGATAAAAATGGTTTCTATGTAAATGATAATCAAGTGCTGCTGAGAGGTGGCTGTATTCATCATGATAATGGAATCCTTGGTGCATGTGCTTATGAAGAAGCAGAATGGCGCAAGGTAAGAATGCTGAAAGAAGCAGGATTTAATGCCATAAGAAGTGCACATAATCCGTGCAGCAGGGCATTGCTTGATGCCTGTGATCATTATGGCATATATGTGATGGATGAGAGCTGGGACATGTGGTTTCAAAGAAAGAATACATATGATTATGCATTGGATTTTGAGAAAAACTACAAGTATGACCTTGAGGATATGGTAAAAAAAGACTATAACCATCCAAGTGTGATTTTATATTCTATTGGGAACGAGGTGTCAGAGCCTGCATCCGAAAAGGGAATGGCACTGGCTGGTGAAATGGTGGAATATCTCCACGAGTTAGATGATACAAGATTCGTGACAGGCGGATATAATCTTATGCTGATTGGACGTGCAAAAAAAGGAATGTTCCAATATTCGGAGGAAAAACCGGATACGAAGCCAATGAATTCCTCCATGATGTTTAATAAGATGGCATCCATGATCGGAACGGGAATGAACAGTGCATCCTCGTCAAAAGAATACGATGAAATGATCACACCGTTAATGGATCAGATGGATATTGCGGGATATAATTATGCATCTGGCAGATATGAACCGGATTACGGACTGCATCCGGAGCGGCTGATTATCGGAACAGAGACTTTTCCGCAGGATATTGTAAAAAACTGGAAAATGGTTAAAAAGCTACCAACGCTGATCGGTGATTTTATGTGGACAGCATGGGATTATCTGGGAGAAGCAGGAATTGGAGCATGGGCTTATACAAAGGATGGCCGATGCTTTACAAAACCATATCCATGGCTTTTAGGAGATGTTGGTGTGATAGACATCCTTGGAAATCCAAATGGAGAATTGTATCTTGCACAGGCAGCATGGGAACAGTTGAAAATTCCGAAAATATGCGTACAGCCATGTAATCACCCGGGAATAAAGCCGGCAAAACAGACATGGCGTGGTACAAATGCGATTCCCTCATGGTCATGGAAGAACTGCGATGGTAATAAAGCGCTTGTTGAAGTGTATTCGAATGCATATGAGATAGAACTGCTTCTTGGTGGAAAACGGATTGGAAAAAGGAAAGTCAGGGATTGTGTAGCTTCTTTTAAGGTGAAATACAGACCGGGAGTTCTTGAAGCAGTGGCGTTTGATGCGGATAAAAATGAAATAGGACGTGATTGCCTGCAAAGTGCCGGTGATGCATCCATAAATGTGGTTTTTGAACAATCCGAAGCAAAACCAAAAGAAATTTTATACGTTCCGATAAATCTCGCAGACAACAATGGAGTCGTAGAGTCTGCGGATGAAAGGCAGCTTACCGTCTGGGTGGAAAATGGGGAACTGCTTGGCCTTGGAAGTGCAAATCCCAGAACCGAGGATAACTATTTATCAAATAGGACATCCACATATTACGGACATGCACTGGCGGTGATACGTGTAGGAGAACAGGGACAGGTTAAAGTATATGTATCTGATGGAAAAGAGGAAGCAGTGGCATCTGTTCTGATAAGGAATAGCGGAGAAAGCGAAAAAATTGAAGTTTATTAATTACGGAGAAAGAGCATGAGAGATATTAAAAAAATTATTTCAGAGATGACATTAGATGAAAAAATAAGCCTTCTTTCGGGGGCTGATTTCTGGCATACGAAAGCAGTGGAAAGACTTGGCATTCCGGCTGTCATGATGTGTGACGGACCGAATGGACTACGAAAGCAGGATGATAAGGCGGATCATCTGGGAATTAATCAGAGTATTAAAGCAGTATGTTTTCCGACATCGTCTGCGATCGCAGCTTCCTTTGACAGAAATCTGGCACATGAAGTGGGTATTACATTAGGAAAAGAGTGCAGGGCAGAGCATGTATCAATGCTGCTCGGACCTGGTGTTAACATCAAGCGCTCACCGCTCTGCGGCAGAAATTTTGAATATTATTCGGAAGATCCGTATCTTTCCACAGAACTGGCTGCGGAATACATTGAAGGAGTACAGGAACAGGGAGTGGCTTCCTGCATGAAGCATTTTGCAGCAAATAATCAGGAAACCAGACGGATGAATGGTAATTCCATCGTAGATGAGAGAACGCTGCATGAGATATATCTTGCAAGCTTTGAGGGGGCAGTAAAGAAAGCAAAGCCTATGAGTATTATGTGCGCTTATAACCGGTTAAATGGCAGTTATGGTGCTGAAAATGATCTTCTCAATAATGAAATTCTCAGGGGGAAATGGGGATTTGAAGGATTTATGGTAACTGACTGGGGTGCAGTCAAAGATCGTGTGAAGGGCTTGAATGCCGGAATAGATCTTGAAATGCCGGGACCTGTAGATCCGGGAAAAGATGAAAAGACAAAGCACGCAGTTTTAGATGGCGTAATTTCAGAAAAAACACTGGATACTGCGATAGAGAGACTTCTCACCTGGATTTGCAAAACAACAGAGAACGAGGAACAGATGGGAAAGATTGATCTTTTGGAAGGATATCGCAAGGCTGTCTGGGCAGAGAAAAACTGTGCTGTTCTTTTGAAAAATGAGAATGTTCTTCCACTCAGGAGAGGTTCCAAAACAGCTGTCATAGGAGACTTTGCCAAGAAGCCACGTTATCAGGGGGGTGGAAGCTCGCATATCAATTCTGCTTATGTACCAAGCATTCTTGATCTGATTAAGAATGACGATGAAATTTGCTATGCAAAGGGCTTTGAATTATCTACCGATGAGGTGGATGAAAAACTGGAACAGGAAGCAATGGCACTTGCTTCTGATTGTGAGAATATAGTGATTCTTGCAGGACTTCCGGACAGATTTGAGACGGAAGGCGTGGACAGAAAACATTTGGAACTTCCTAAAAATCAGAATCATTTTATTGCTGCCTTGGCAGAGAAACATAAAAACGTAGTGGTAGTTCTTCACAATGGTTCTCCAGTAGAGATGCCATGGGTAGATAAGGTTTCTGCAATTCTTGAGATGTATCTTGGGGGTGATGGTGTCAGTGAAGCAACACTCTCAATTCTTTATGGAGAGACGAATCCATCGGGAAAACTGGCGGAAACATTTCCGATAAAGCTTTCGGATAATCCAAGCTGCCTTTTCTTCCCGGGTGAAGAAGGTGTCACAGAATATCGGGAAGGAATTTTTGTGGGTTACCGCTATTATGACAAAAAGGACATGAAGGTATTATTCCCGTTTGGCCATGGCTTAAGTTACACTGAGTTTACATATAGTGCTCTGAAACTTTCCAAAGATGCTTTTAAGGAAGGGGAAGAGATTACGGTATCCTTCACTTTAAAGAATGCAGGAAAGATGGCTGGTGCAGAAGCGGTACAGTTATATATTGGGGCACTGGATGGTAAGGTAATTCGTCCTGAGAAAGAACTGAAAGGTTTTGAAAAGGTATTTTTAGAGCCGGACGATAGTAAGGAAGTGTCCTTTACCATAGGAAAAAAAGAGCTTTCCTATTACGAGACAAAGCTGTCCGACTGGTTTGCAGCAACAGGAAAATATATGATTTCCATTGGAAGTTCTTCGAGGGATATTCGTTTGCAGACGGAAATAGAGTATGAAACAGTTACTCAAATCCCAATGTCTGTCACAAAAGATACTTCGATTGGAGATTTACAGGGTAATCCGAAGGCACAGGCTCTTTTTGCTTCCATGCAGTCTTTTACATCCGGGGCTTCTGAAGTGGATATGGAGGCGCTTGGAGAATCCGGTGGAGAACTGGCTGCAGCGATGATGGTGGAAATGCCGCTTGGTTCCCTGGTCTCTTTTGGTGTGATAACAGAAGAACAGCTACAGGGAATCTTAACAATGCTGAATGAATAAGAAACGGGATTGGTTTGTGTTTGGCGAAAAATTAAGATTTGCCTGCAAAATCGAAATTCTATACGAAGATGGTACTATGCAGGAGATAGGGAGAGGTGCGGAATTGATGCCGGTAGGCCAGCACCTTACCTATATTTTGAAGGATGGAAAGCAGACGTATAAACCGTTGTTCCTGATTAGTGGATACAGATATGTGCTATTAAAAAACTGGCCAGAAAAAGTGCAAAAAGAGAACTTTAAGTCGATTGCAGTTTATTCGGACTTGAAAATTACAGGAAAATTCACCTGTTCAAACGAGCTTATAAATAAGCTGGAAAAATGTACTTTGGGGCCAGAAATCTAATTTTGTGGATATTCCAACGGATTGCCCACAACGGGAAAGAGCTGGCTGGGCAGGAGATAAATCAGATGATAGAACTTGCAACGAAAACAAAACTGGTGGAGGCATATCCGGTGGCTGCTGCATTTGAGCAGAAATTGTAAAGAAAGAAGGCATTTTTATGATGAAAAAACAGAGTTATAATCCATATTTGCCATTGAGTACCTATATCCCGGATGGAGAGCCACATGTTTTCAATGGACGGATTTACATATTTGGTTCTCATGACAAGGAAGGTGGAGATACTTTTTGTATGCTGGACTATGAAGTCTGGTCTGCACCGGTGGATGATCCGGGAAATTGGACATGTCATGGAATCAGTTACCGGGCAGCACAGGATCCGTCTCATAATGAGCGCTATAAATACATGTATGCACCGGATGTCGTAAAGGGAAATGATGGAAGATATTATTTATATTATGCAATGGCAGGAGGTGTTTTTACAGGACCGATTCATGTTGCGGTTTCCGAGCATCCGGAAGGTCCTTATGATTATTATGGAGAAGTCCGGACACCGGATGGAAAAGTATTTGAGAGAAATATTACGTTTGATCCGGGAGTTATCAATGACGATGGAACAATACGTCTGTACTATGGCTGGGCATTGGCATCACCACAGACAGCCGGAATTTCACGGGCAAAACGAAAGCTGCTGTCACCAATGCTTCATGCTCTGGAAATGAAGATGTTTGACAAGACAAAGGAGCAGATCAAGAGAGAAAAAGACGGTCTGCAGGGAGCCTTTACCGTAGAGCTTGGGAATGATATGCTGACCGTTCTTACAGAACCGAAGAAAATTCTGCCGGGACAGTTGGATGCAACAGAAACTGAGTTTGCAGGACATGCATTTTTTGAGGCAAGCTCCATAAGAAAGATACTGGAGACCTATTACTTTATCTATTCCTCAGAAGTGAATCATGAGCTGTGCTATGCAACAAGCCGATACCCAGACAGGGATTTCTCATATGGTGGAGTGATCATATCCAATGGAGATATCGGTATGAATGGAAGAAAAGAGGAAGATCGGCTTGCAATTACAGGGAATAATCATGGAAGTATCGAGTGTATCAATGGAAAGTGGTACATCTTTTATCACAGGCATACCCATAAAACCTGTTACAGCCGACAGGGGTGTGCAGAACCGATAGAGATTACACCGGAGGGGCGCATTGCACAGGTTGAAATGACTTCTTGTGGTTTAAATGGAAAAGCACTTTCTGCCGAAGGAATTTATCCGGCAGCAATATGCTGTAATCTTACCAATGGAAGAATGCTGCACATTAGTCAGGATGGTATACAGGAAGATATCCCTTATATTACAGAAGAAGATAATGGACAGTTTGTAGCGGGAATTACAAAGGACACCAAAGTAGTGTATAAGTATTTTGATTTTATGGGTAAAACATATTTGCGGATACGATATCGTCTTTCTGGAAATGGTTCCTTCCTTGTATTTTTAGATGACGTGATAAAAGGAGAATTATTATTGCGGTCCGATAGTGAGTGGAAGGAGACGCAGATTTCGTTTGAGGCAGAAGGAAAGCATGTATTCACATTGTTATTTAATGGGGATGGGAGAGCAGAACTATTGGAATTTGAGTTTTCGTTAGAGAATATTTCATAAAGCAGAGAATGTGGAGAGAAGAAAATGAGTAGATATTATTGTAATCCGATGAATATTTCATATAAGTATCAGTTTGTAAAACATATGTCTCCGGGAAGTGATGGGAAAATGCATATTTATCGTGAGGCGGCAGATCCATCTATGGTGCAATTCAAAGGAAAATATTATTTGTTTCCATCCATGACAGCAGGATTTCTGACCAGCGAGAATATGGCAGATTGGAAATACCACGAATTTCTTTCCAGCATGCCGATTCATGATTATGCGCCGGATGTGAGAGTGGTAGGAGAATATTTGTATTTTTCCGCATCTAAAAGAGGTGAAAACTGCTCTTTTTACAGAACAAAAGATCCACTGACAGAACCGTTTGAGGAGATTAAGGGAAGTTTTGAATTTTGGGATCCCAATCTATTTATCGATGATGATGGGAAAATGTATTTTTACTGGGGATGCTCCAATATGACACCTGTTTTTGGCGTAGAACTGGATTCGGAAACCATGAAACCGAAAAATGCCCCGATTGCTGTATTTGATTCGGATAATGAAACCAGAGGATATGAACGAATCGGTATGGATCATGTAAGCCCTAAGTCAAAAGAAGAAATAAAGCAGCAGGCAGAAGCCATGATTGCACAGATGTTGTCGGCACCTATAGAAGTCAGGAAACAGCATGGTATGGAAGATGACGAGTTTGTCAGAAAAACAGCTTACTCTTTATTTGGAGATGCTCCCTATATCGAAGGAGCATGGATGACAAAATATAATGGACTTTATTATTTGCAATATGCAGTTCCTGGAACAGAATACAATATTTACGGAGATGGCGTTTGTATCGGAAAATCGCCGCTTGGACCATTTACACTGGCAGAAAATAATCCATATTCTTATAAACCGGGCGGATTTATGAATGGTGCAGGACATGGCTCCACGATGCAGGATAAGACGGGTAATTGGTGGCATACATCTACAATGGCAATTACCTGCAACGATACGATGGAGCGCCGCATTGGTTTGTGGAAAGCAGGATTTGATGAGGATGGTGAACTTTTCTGCGATCAGAGATATGGAGACTGGCCGGTGCGTTTAGATGCAAAACCGTTTGAAAATCCGGAGTATATGTTGTTGTCTTATGGAAAAACAGCAATGTCTTCCTCCGGCAGGAATACAAGTGCAATGACAGATGAAAATGCAAAAACCTGGTGGAGAGCTGATGAGAAGGATAACGCACCATGGGCAATGGTTGACCTGGGGAGTGCTATGTGTGTGAATGCATTGCAGGTCAACTTTATGGATGAAGATATAAAGGCAGAAATTCCTGAAAATGCGAATACACATATTACATATGATGTCAGATATATTGATATGGAAAAGCATTGTACCAGATGGGTTCTGGAAGGCTCTTTAGATGGAAAAGAATTCTTTGAATTGTGCAATAAGAGCGATTGTGATACAGACCTTCCACATGATTTTATCCTATTTGAAGATGGAATAACAGTACGCTATATTCGCCTGACAGTAAAAGAGCTTCCCTTTGCAAAACCGGTATGTGTTTCTGGTATTCGTGTATTTGGCAAAGGAAATGGGACTGTACCGGACAAAACCATGGAAGTGAAGGTGGAAAAGACATCAGAATTGGATATGCTGGTTAGCTGGAAACCTGATGATGCCATGGGACACAATATTTTATGGGGGCATGCTGTAGATAAACTGTATCACAGCTATATGGTTTTTGGAAAGCATGAACAGAATATCGCAGCACTTGTAAAAGGAAAGCCGGTGTATGTCCGTGTAGATAGCTTTAATGAGAACGGAATCACTGAGGGCGACGTGACAGGAAATTGCAGTCCGTATATTATGCAGAGAGACTGTTTGCAGAGTTAAATGCATAGTAGAGATTATATGTGTTATAAAAAGAACTCACCGTTGGCAAACCCGTCAGAGAAGAATTTTAATTTTCTGACGGGTTTCTTATAGCTACAGTAA
>CAVJLN010000081.1:0-10313 GCA_963650485.1 Bacteroidaceae bacterium | reverse complement strand
AGTCCGCTCTTCCCTTGAAATTCGACGTTCTTCTGGATCGTGTTGTCTACCACATTCTTGGAAAAGGTCTTCACCGGTTCGTTCAGAATCCACTTGACCTCATCATAAGGCTGTGAGGATACTCGATCGATGATTCCCTGCGCCTTTTCAGAATCAAATTCTGATGCCTGGGCTTTTATTCCGATATCTGCTGCCTTATTCGTGCTCCTCTGTGCGCTGACTGCTGCCTCTGAGGATAGTTCATACTCTGCTTCCAGCATTGGACGGATCACCTTATCAGCGATGTTATAGTACATCCTACCATCCGGGAGTACCTCAGATGTGATATTCACTCCGAAAGACTTCGAAAGTGCTTCTCCAACTCTGACCGCATAACGATATGCCTCTTCGTAGGTCTTTACTCCGCTTTGAATTTCTTTCCGAAGCTCTGCCGTCTCCAGTTCAAAGGTCTTTTGTATTTTTTTTAGTAATTCCGGTGCGATATCGTTCATGTATTACATCCCCAGCAGATCGTGCATCTTTTCATTCGTCAGGTATCCGGGCTGTGCCTGGTTTAATTTCAAAATTGCATCCCCCAATGCTCCAAGCTGTGATGCATCCGGCTCAAAGATGGGATTCCATGCTGCATGTGTAAGATACAGCTGTTCACGCTCGTAAGGGAACTCATCTCTTAAGCATGCCGCAAGGTATCCGGCATTTAAGAAAGATGAGCCAAAGCATTCCTGAGCCTTCCTTGCAGTGAGTCGCATGGACTCATGCTCTGCCTTAATTGCATCCGCACTTGTAGGATTGGCCGTGTTTATGATCATATCGGACATTGCAAGCCCTGTCTCACGGCAAAATTCACCGGCAAGCATAATAAGCTGCTCATTGAACGGTGTGGGCGATGCTTGGGTAAACTGTCCGATCTGCGGCTTGTCTCCCTCATCATCCTTCGTAAACGACAGCATGGATGAAGCTGTGGCCTTCCATTTGTCCATCGGTTCTGCATCTTCACTCATTCCGGTTACCCACTTCTGTGGGATGGAATAATATTCTGCGGATATCTCCGACCTTTTGAGAGTTCTTGCTGCCATGTCAGAAAGTTCCATCGCCTTTCGGGATATTCTTGAATGTCCGAATGGTCTCATTGCGTCCGGTCTGTAGATGATCGGTGCAAGCAGTGGATAAGGAGCAGGATTGGCCACCCTCTGAACCTCTTCTCCGCTCTCGTAGTAAATTGTTTCTGCCACTGTAAAATATGCATCCCGGGTCACTTGTCCGTACTCATCTCTTTCAAGTACTGCATAGCCTTCCTGCAGGAGTCCCGTGAACTCGTCAATGATGCCCGTAGCGTTGCCGCCGTCCACCACCTGAAGCCTTGGGATATCCGAACCGCTTGGAGATACTACGATAAAACAGCATGAGGATATCAAAGCGGACAAAATCGCTGAGTTATACAATACATCCGGATTATTCAGATTAAAAATGCCGGCAAGGTCGAAATTATCATCCCTCCATCCGGCAAACTGTAATCTGTCCGCTAATGAGTCCACTGCTTTTGTACACCATCCGTTTGTGTAACGGAGTGCAAGCAGATTTTCCGGCGTTGATATGCCGAAATCCCTCGCCCTGTGTTTCTGTTCGTAATATTCATATCTAAGCTGTACCCGTGGGCGCTTTAGGTTTAACTTGTTTTTCAGGTATTCCATTCCTTTTTGTTCTGCCATCTTCTATCCCCTTATCTTTTCAAGAATGCTTTGCAGCTTCTCAGTCTTGTCATTGCCTGTTCCTTCTGGTGGAAAGAGCTTGTAATATTCTCTTGCGGTAAGCAGGAGCTTGTCCTCTTCCTGCATTATGTCCCTTCTCAGATTTTCGCGCAGCCGGACAATCGGACTTGTCTTTTCTGTTCCTGCTGCCGACTTCGTTGTGATGTCTTCCTGTCCCCTTATCAGAGGTGAGGTCAGTTCGTAATCTGTCACTAAGGCGGCATATCTTTTTATCTCATCATCAAACTCCGGCAGATAAGTGCCTAGGTTTTTCATCTTTTCGGTGGTTTTATGGGTGTAAAACAGGAGCAGGACGTCACTTTCGAGTGTCGGGTCTGTTTCCGGGCTGTAACCTTCTTGTTTTCTGCGTTTTCTGATTAAATCTTTTCTGATCTGTGCTTTCGACATAGACATAAGTACAAATCCTTTCTAAAAAAAATTCCCGCGCGCGAGGTGTGTTTTTTTGTACAGTGACGGCGTGGACTCCGCCGGTGCGGTCGGCAGGGGTCACCTCCCCCTCTTTGGCAAATTATTCTTTTGCTTTGTAACAAGTCCAATCAACGGACAACGGCAGATCTCGATTGTTTGCTTTCTTCTGTGGTTCATCCTTGACTGATTCGATGATCTTGTCACTCTTCTGCCGGTTGCAATACATGTGAGCTAGTTGCAGGTTTTCAATGGCTGATGGTGCTCCGCCACGGTCGACCGGAATGATGTGATCAATACATGGACTCATCGGATCAGGATACTTTAGTTTCTTGTTCACAGGCTTTCCGCAGATTCCACAGATATCTTGCGACAACAATATTTTTCTCTTGTTCTTCTCAAATGCTGACCTTTGTGGTCCCTCATGGTCTGGTCTCTTTTGTCTCATATCTCATTCCATAATAAAACCCCGTGTATCTAATACCCGGGGTCACCTTGCTTCTCCATATATTGGCTCTAAAACTCTCTTGAATTGCCCTATCTCTAATTTATCATAGCTTCATGTCCTGCTTATACATCTCATATGCCTTATTACTTAATGGATTTTTCTTTGCTGCCACTGACTGCCTCCTTTCTGGCAATAAAAAAGATACCGCATCCTTTTGGGATATGGTATCTCTTAGCAGGCGCCCGGATTGTCCACCGGAGCCTCACGTTTCCGTGTGTTCTCCTTCCTAAACTACTTCCTGCTAAGATAATAATACCATATTTTTTGCACTCTATCAAACATTTTTGCTTCTTTGGGACTTAATTCATAAGTTCCTTTTTCATCATGCCAATAACCTTTATGAGTATGTGGATCCAGCTTTTTACCATTTACCATGTGGAAATGTCCCCTATCGACCTGCTTATAACGCCCATTCTTTTTGTCATAAAACGATATACTTTTTATCTCATTTTTAGCATTTATGGTTGCATATACTCGACCCTTTGTCATTGTTTCCATTGGTGCCGTTGCAGAGCCATCATTGTACATAACAAATTTTATATTGCCTGCTTCATAAACAGTTGTATATTCCGACCCATACGGTTTTCCTTTCTCGCTTATCCCACTACTAGCTCCTCTACCGCCCATCAACCTTTACCCTGCTAAATCTACAAATAGGACTTTAAAGCCTTTACAATCGCCTTACTGGATGCGCTTGCATATTTTCCTTTCTTCATATATTCTGATACTCCTTCTGCGACAACTTCACTCGCCGCTTTCCCTTTAAAATTACTTCCATACTTTGAAATTGCAGATAAATTTCCACCATTCAACTTTTTTGCCTGTTTCAGAATCTCTCTGTCCCACTTTCCGGAAGAACGCAACTTCGCCTGTTGTAAAATTGAAAGCGAGCTATTGTGTTTTTTCATCAAGTAATTTGTTATGAGGTGTCCAGCTTCATGTGTTCCAGTCCCATATGCGGTTGAATCTACCGTGTAATCGCTTTTAGGAAACTCGTTTGCTTTCGACGTATACGACTTGCGACTAAGCCCTAATTGTCCTAATCCGTCTGCACTTGCCCGTGCCTTATCATTCATAGTTTCTCCTCCTATTGATGCCACGACAGATAATGGCAGTCCAAATTCTTTTAAAGTATCTTTTACTCCCGCCAACGTTTTTTCTACAAGTTTCATATTCATTCCTGTTAATTCACTGTCAAACACTTTTGTGTTAGCGCTTCGAAATGATTCTATAGCTGACGTTGATTTACCGAAACTTGCACCGCGTCCGCCGAAAAACTGTAAATTTATCACCATTGCGCTACCTCCGCTTCATTCCACTTCTCGCTAAATGCCTTAACCCTCACGATATTGCCCTTGCACTCTTCCGGCACTTTGCCGTAAAAGATAATCTGTGTGGGTTGCAGCCTGTCCACCATCTCAATATAACCGTCAAGAAACTTCCGCTTGCGCTCCTTACTGTTCTGAGTACCCACGGAAGATATTGCTACCACACTGTGTGTTGGTTCTCCATCAAAGCACCACTCAAAGGAAGACTTGTCGCTCCAGCATATGGTAGGAATCACTCTTATGCCATGCTCTTGCCAGTATGCCGCCAGCCAGTGCTTCCGATAGTGGTTATATATCTGCAGCGCCTTGGGGAAGTCTGTATACATGGAGAAATCCGGGGACATCACATAGGCGAACTGCTGCAGGGTGCTGATATATCTGTCTGGGGCTGTCCACAGGCGCAGGAACTGGTAGTCATCTAAGAAGAAATGTACTCCCTTCTTTTCCCTGTCCTTGGCTGTGCCGGCATAGTTATATCCGATCCAGTCGCAGCCTTTATACTGCGTATGTTCTATCTGTGGTACCTGGTATTCCCCGATGCCATCATATATTGCTCTCTGCGCATTTTCATAATTTCTCTGTGTCTTATACATTCTTCCCTTCGGATAAACAAAAGAGCCAATACGTGGCTCTCTCCACATATTGGCTCTAAAACTCTCTTGAATTGCCCTATCTCTAATTTATCATACTATCATAATAACACATTTAACATGCGAAATCATGCCATCTTTATTCTATCTTTCCTATATACCTTCCCACATATTCAATCATCCGGTACACGACCCTCTTCATCTGTCGCTCTGAATATCCCGTATTTTCAATTTTCAAATATGGCACTTTCTTCACCCTATTAGACCAGAAGCGTGCTTTGATGACTCTCTGTTCCGTCTTTGTCAGGGAGTTGTATGCCAGTTCCACGCCCTCAACCTCTTTCTTGAGCTGCTTATAGTATGCTGATGTGGCGAGCTTCAGAGCCTTTGCTTCCGTGTGTGACTGCGGTTTAGAATAGTCTTCCTGCATCTCACCGGCAAATTCTGTCTTGCAACTGGCTTCTACGATATCTCTTGTATAGTCCTCCAGCTTTCTCTTGTTTTCCGGATACATCTGAATTACAATCTCTATTGTTCTCCAGATTTTGTTATTCACGCGTGAATACATAACACCCTCCCTCTCACCAAACACTTACAACGTATTTATAAAATGCTTATTGTTTTGTGTAAATTTGTGTATTTCCTATTGACTTTTGTGTATTATTGTGTATAATATAATTATAGAAAGGAGTTATGAATGAATCCACGAAAGATAACCATTAAGGAAATCGAGCGAAACGGTTTTATATTTAAACGTCACGGTGCGAATCACGATGTATATTTCAATCCTGTAACAAAGCAAACAATTCCCATCAAACGGCACGACTTCAACGAAAACGATATGAAATATATTTTCAAAGAAGCCAACATCAAAAAGGGTTAGGGGTTATGCCCCTATTCCTTTCACAGAAAGGAGAATGCTATATGCTTTATGCTTACACTGCTGTCATTACAGAATCAGACGGAACCTTTTATGCAAAGGTTCCCGATATCGACGGATGTATTACCACTGCTCCATCCCTTCCAGAGGCCATTGCATTAATCTCAGATGCTTTGAGTCTTTGCCTTGTTTGTCTGGAAGATGAGGGTATTGTTCCCAACCCTCCAACATCACAATCATCAATTCCACATAGTCCTGAAGATATCTTTACCATCATTCAGGCTGATACAATCAAATATCGCAGTTTGACCGATACAAAAGCCGTTCGTAAAAACGTTTCCTTGCCTGCCTGGTTATCTAACCTTGCAGATAATCGCGGTATTAATTGTTCTAAGGTATTGCAGGATGCTCTCATTTCTATTCTTTCATAACTCACCTGCCCGGGATCATTCCCGGGCTTTTATATTATTTACAATTTGAACGGTCTTCCTCGCCTTTCATGTAAAGCCTTGCATCCCCAGATTGTTATATCTTGTTATCGACTGCTGCCGGCTCTTGATATAACTCCGGTAATGGCATCCATGCGGTAACATCTAGTTTATGCCATCCGTCTGTAAATTCTTTCCCGTTCCAGAACGCCCGGAACGGATATGCCGCCCGTCTTTCTGTCACAAGATATAATTCCAGAGGTTTTCCATCAAAATAGATGTTTTTTTCCGGTTCTTCCGGTAATCTCTCTGTTACTGGTATCCATCTTTGTTCCATGCTCTTTCCTCCTGCTTCTAGTTTCTTAATCTCTTCATGAATTTTTCCAGATCTCTGGTAAGGTCATCCTTATGCCTACCATGATGGATGGAGGTGTCGGTATTTCTTTTTCAATCGGTCTCCATAAATGTAAGCAATTCGGCATATTGTTTACATACTCACTTTTTGGAGGATGATATTGTACAACGCATTCTTCATCGCGGAAGAATATATCTTTTACTTTACACATATCATCCCATGTCGGTGTAATCCTGCGCTTGTGTGGTGATACGCTTACGTGTTCCCAACCACCGCCATATGACCAGATTACCGAACCAATCCAACCGCCTATTGATATATCTCCTCGACCGCCATCACAGCCGATTTGTTGTATAATCAATCTTTTACATTCTTTTAATTCTTCAAGTGTTTTCATTAATCTCCTTTAACCTTTCCAAACTCTCCAGTGCGAATTCTGTTCTTGCCATTATTCTTCCTAGTTGAGTCAATGCGTCATCATAGTTGTTCCTGTGTTCCCCTATTATTTGCTTTATCATTAAAAGATTTTCCTTGATGTGTTCAAGTTCTCTTGTTCTCTCTTCTTCTGTCATTGTCGTTCCTCCTGGTCTTCGATACAGGTATATTCCCCGGACAACACCGCAATGAACTACACCACCCACCTACAACTTAAGCATTTCTTTTTCAGATACCCGTTCGGAAGGTGCTCTGCTTTGCACCATTCGTTATCTCCATCTTTCATATAGCAGGCACGTTTCTTTCTATTGGTCAACTGCTGCCATTCCGAAGCTTTGCGATAGTTCCGTGGCGCCCGGATAGCTCCCATCATCATAGTGCTTTCTTTCTGCTGCATCTGTGCATAGGTTAGGCCTGCTGCCGCACATGCTTTGTTATACTCCAGTAGCTTGTTCTTCTTTGCCATGATTCTCCCTTCTGGGAAACCGTGGGGGACGGTTTCCCTTATTCCGTGATATGTATACCAAAAGGCTTTTGAGTAGCCACTATGGCCTAATTCCACTTACTGTAAGTAAGTTCGGACTTTTCCCAGTCTGGATACTGTCTTTTCAGGTATCCTTCGAATCGTTCAAGGAGCTGCTGCCGCATTCCTTTATTTCCGTTGTCCAGGATGGAATGATGATACCGACATCCAATAGCTCCGTTACGCTCCACGCCTAATCCTAATGCGCTTTTCGGGATAAAGTGCATGTAATCTTTTACCTGTAAATCCAACCATGTCGCTCCCACTGCCGGAATCCCCATGGTACAGAAGATACACTGTCCATTGTCCCGTTCTGCAATCTTCTTTTTCTCTTTCTCACTGAACTGGAGCTTTCTTGTGTAACTATGAGGTCTTTTGCTCATGTCAGTCCTCACATTCCGAGACTATCCACAATGGTAGTTGCTTTGTCCAATTTCTTCCTTTTCCCATCTTTCACTCCCGGATGTCTTACTGCATCATCTGTGGCATGAGATCGAATAACGTAGGCTCGTCAATCTCGTTTTCTGCGGCCTGCAGATAACCCACACCATCCCGGAAGTAATCCGGATTCAGTTCAATGCCGTATCCTTTACGTTTCATCTTTACAGCGGACATGGGTACTGTCATAAGACCTCCAAATGGATCTAAGACTAGATCTCCTTCATTACTGTAGCGGTTAATAATTCTTTCTACGATGTCCAACTGTAATGGACATACGTGCATCTGTGCCCTTCTGCGGCTCTGCGTGGTATTCAGGGTGCGCATCCGGTTAATATCGTCCCATACTTCCATCTGATTCCATGAACCCGGTGCAACGACCATAAACGTTGCCGGAAGTTTTCCACCTTCGTCCAGCTTCTTTGCAAGTGCTACATGTTCCTCGTAACTGTATACATTCTCCCGGCTATATTTCCGATATACGGCCTGCAGATTATCAACCGAGATGTTTTCCAGTTCCTCTTTGCTGATCAGACGATCTCCCGAGCTTCTCCAATATCCGTGTGCATCGATCTGCCATTGTGCACGGGTGTATTCCTCTTTAGATTTTGTTACAGGTTCGTCCGCATATGCCGTACTTCTGTCTGTTGGCAGCTTTCGGAAAAGTAAGATGTATTCCGGGCAGCCTACGCCCATCTTGGAACCGTCCTTGCACTGTTCCGACCATCCTAGGCGGTAAGTCTGGTTGTTCTCTCTAACAACGTCTGTAACAACCGTAATCATGCCAAAATACTGAAAACCATGTTTCATGTAGTGACTGATGCACTGTGCGTGAAAAGGTTCAATGGTAGGCATTCCAGTTCCAGTGGCATTACCAAACAGCACTCTGTCTTTTACGTGGATAGCCGCTACTCTGCCGGGTTTTAATATTCTTAATAGCTCCGGTGTTAAAAAGTCCATCTGTTCAAAAAAACGTTCCGTGTCCTGGTTGTGCCCGAAGTCGTTATAGTTGGCACTGTACTCATAATGATTCCCGAACGGAATTGAGGTATGAATCAGATCGATGCTGTTGCTCTCCATTTCCCGTGTTTCTTCTACGCAGTCACCATAAACCGCCGTGTAATGATTTCCCTTTACTGTCCGTTCTTCTCTGCTTCCTTCCACTCCCATCTTCCTTTCCAGTCGTTCCACCTTATTGGCGGAGTTTAATCCGTATTTCTTTACAATCTCGATCATCTTCGCAACCATGTAATTATGGTTTTTCCATTTTTCAATCAATGCTTCTTTGATCTGCCGCTCATTCTCCATGTAGATGATATAGATTACAACCGTCTCTTTCTGTAAAAACCGGTAACACCGGTGCACCGCCTGTATAAAATCATTAAATTCATAATCGATGCCTAGAAAAATCTCTTTATGACAATATCTTTGAAAATTGCAGCCTGACCCTGATAATGATTTCTTGGTTGCAAATAATCGGCATTTGCCATTGGAAAAGTCAATCACACGCTTTTCACGTTCGTCATAGTCCATAGAACCATAAATATCTACTGTTTCCGGCAATGCTTTCTTGATTGCGTTCCGTTCACTTTCCAGATCATGCCATAGTAAAAAATGATCTTCCGGTGATTCCTCAACAATCCGCTTCATTTCTGCTACACGCTGGTCAATGCTTTCTCTCTTAACTGCTGCCGCTTCTTTTAACCCCTCTGCGGCTTCCTGAAATAGCTGCATCTGTCCATCACGATCTGCGGTATCTCCGTAATGTATCGGTATTTCTATCCACCTTACGTCCAGCGGTGGCAGGTCATAGCCTTCGTTGGAATATTCTGGGCTAAGGTCTGACGGTTTCGTTACAAACAACGCCCAGCTGCTTACCCACAGCCAGAATTCATCTTCCATGTTGGGGTATAAGGTCAGGTTATTTGCCTTAGTGCTGTCTCTCTGGAAGAATCTCGTTAAGGCCTGTCCGGTGTCCATCACCTCCAGATACCCAGCATAATGAATCAATTCTTTGTACTTGTTCGGGGAAGGTGTTGCAGTAGCTACCAGCTTATACGGAACATTTTTAAATTTATCCAGGAACGTTTGATAAGTCTTACTTCCAAAACTCCGCAAAACGCTAGCTTCATCCAGTGAGGTGGCCGTGAAATACTCCGGCCGGATATCTCCGTCACGTACTCTCTCGTAATTCGTCAATACAATTCCGGAGCGACTCTTTTCCACCTCTTCCATCGTCCGGCAATATTCCGGCTTGTCATACCCCAAGATCTCTACTGCATCCCGTGTAAACTCCTGTTTTACTCCTAGCGGAAGTACAATCAAGGCTCTGCCACCGCAATGCTTAACTGCCTGATAGCAGAATTCAATTTCCTGTATGGTCTTTCCTAGTCCGAACGACTCGAACAGTGCGCGCCTGCCACCTTTTAACGCCCATCTTACCGCATCCTTCTGGTGCGGCTTCAATGCAGGATTTATATCTGCAGGGTCTACAATGAATCCGCTTTCTGTTGCAAGTTCTATTTTTGATTCTAAAAATTCTCTATAGTTCATTCTTTCCTGTCCCTCTGTTATTTTCTGTTACCGGTATTTCCTGCCATCACCTCGGACAATAAACTTCTGTCACATCTCTCCATCTCTTTCCTTCATACTCT
>CAVJLN010000080.1:0-10487 GCA_963650485.1 Bacteroidaceae bacterium | reverse complement strand
TTATCGTTTGCGTTTGCCAATATGGAGTTTTACAAAAGACGCGACACAGAAGCTTCTTGATGGAATCTCAAAAACAGAAGTGCAAAAGGAACTGGATGAGGAAGCAGAAAAGTATCGATTGGAAAATGATTAAGGAGAATTCGTGTACCGATGAAA
Source organism: Bacteroidaceae bacterium (assembly GCA_963650485.1). GTDB lineage: Bacteria > Bacillota > Clostridia > Lachnospirales > Lachnospiraceae > Suilimivivens. The sequence goes on along the minus strand of CAVJLN010000080.1, from coordinate 10,331 downwards.
CGTATTACGAGGAATAAAGGATATACGCGGATTATAGTCATTGGAATCATGATTATGTTTGCTGTGATATTCTATGGGATATATTATGTAAATAATGTAAGAGATGAGCTTTGGGACAGTTCGGTGAATACAATTATGGAAAGTACAAACCGGGCAGGAAAAATGATTTCCGAACAGATTGATTCGGAACAGTCCATGGTCAGAAGACAAAAAGAAACACTGGAAGCAATGGCCTCCTCTGATACAGATCAGATTGATGCTGTAATGGATTTATTCGATTCAGATGAATATTCCATAGCGCTTGTTCTGAACCATGCTGTTTATCCGATGAACAGTGCTTATGTTTTTCAGGACATCCCTGATGAAATAGGAGAAGAAGGTGAAATCCTTGCACCTTATATCAGTGAAAACAGTGGAAAACGAGTGATTGCACTTGTACATAAGATAACATTTCAGGATGGTGTGTCCGGTACGCTTATAAGAGAAGTAGCAGCAAACAGCCTGAATGAGGCTTTTTCTGTCAGTTTCCTGCGGAATCGGGGACATTCCTATCTGATTAACAGGAACGGGGATATTTTGTTCCGGTCTACGACAGCAAGGGGAAACAAGACTTCGGGCAATTTATTTACAATTCTGCAAAATGAAGATGAAAATGACAAAACAAAAATAAATGAAATTGCCGGAATCGTGTCAGATGGAGATTCCGGATGGGCGGTATTTTCCTATAATGGCGAGAATAACCTGTATTATTTTTCACCTGTAAAATCCACGGACTGGTATCTGGTATCCGTAGTGCTGGAGGATGTACTCAATGTACAAACAGAGAATATCCTGATGAGGACATTTATTCTGGTCGGTATCATCATGCTGGGGTTTGTGGTGCTGATCGGACTGCTTATTTATCGGGAGCATCAGAACCTGAAGCAGCTTGACGCTGAAAATGCATTTGAAAAACAGATGCTTATTAAGGCGAATTCTGAGGTAAAAACAATCATACTTGGAGTGAATCCGGAAGCCGATACCTATAAAACACTCTCATCTTCATCGGAAGAAAAATGCATGCAAACAGCGGCAGGAACAAAGTTTTCTGAGCTGGTATCCGTGTTTGCCGATGAGATAGATGAACAGTACCGTGAGGAATATAAACATAAGTTTAGTGCGCAGAACTTAAAGGAACTGAAAAAGCAACAGCATCAAAATGTATATTACGAGTTTACGGTGCACAGAAACGGAGAAAAGCATTGGATAGGAGCGGAAGCGGTTGCGGTTCATGTGAAAAATCAGGACAGCGTGATTGTATATTCTGAGAGAGTGATTGATGAGGCGAAAAAGGAGGAGCAGGAAAGAAGACAGGTTCTTGAAAACGCACTTGATATGGCAAATCAGGCCAGTCACGCCAAGACAGTGTTCTTAAACAGTATGTCTCACGATATCCGGACACCGATGAATGCGATCATTGGTTTTACAGCCCTTGCGGCTTCGCATATAGATGATACGGATCTTGTAATGACTTATCTCCAGAAAATATCCACATCCGGAAATCATTTACTATCGCTGATCAACGATATTCTGGATATGAGCCGCATAGAGAGCGGCAGCATAAAAATTGAGGAAGAGCAGGTGCATTTGCCGGAATTGCTTCAGGATATCAGAACCATCGTGCAGCCGGACATCGAAGCGAAACAGATGAATTTCTTCATTGATGTCAAGGATATTACAAATGAGGATGTTATGTGCGATAAGCTGCATTTTAGTCAGGTATTGCTGAATTTACTGAGCAATGCTGTGAAATATACGCCTCCCGGAGGTGACATTGCTGTCCGGGTGATTCAGAAACTCTTTGCCAGACCGGATCATGCGTGTTATGAGTTCACGGTGAAGGATAATGGTATCGGAATGAGTGAAGAGTTTCAGGCGCATGTGTTTGAAACCTTTACCAGAGAGCAGACGCGAACAGTAAGCGGTATTCAGGGAACCGGACTTGGAATGGCAATTACAAAAAATATCGTAGACAGGATGGGTGGTACGATTTCTGTTAAGAGCAAGGAAAAGGTTGGAACAGAATTTATTGTTACGATGCAGTTTCGGATATGTAAGGAAGCGGATAAGTCCGATGCTCCTGAACTGACAGATGTGTTCAAAACAGAATTCGATTTAAAGGGAAAGAAGATTCTCCTTGCGGAGGATAATGAACTGAACAGGGAAATAGTCACAGCAATATTAGAAGATGCCGGAATAGAGGTGACAAGCGTGGAGGATGGAATAGAAGCTGTTGAAGCTGTCGCGGCTTGTGTGCCTGGGCAGTATGATCTGATTCTGATGGATATTCAGATGCCGCTGATGGATGGTTATACGGCAACGAGAGAAATCCGCACACTTAAGAATCCAGAAATTGCAGATATTCCGATCATTGCCCTGACGGCGAATGCTTTTGATTCAGACAGGAAAAAAGCATTAAAAACAGGAATGAACGGATATATAGCGAAACCGGTCAGTATGGAAAAACTGATGGAGGTTATGCGGGAAGTATTGTCCTGAGTGGGCATCATGATATTAGAAAAAAGTGGAAGGAAATCGTAAATGAGTTTTGTGTTTAAGGATAAAATAAAGACATTGCTTGCTATAAGCACTGTGGTGGCAGGCGTATTTCTGTTAAGCGGCTGCCAGATAGGGGAAAAAGCCGATACAGATACAGTAGCTAGTGAGAAAACCATTGTCATCGGCATCGACAATATTGAACCCTATTCCTATCATGATACAAACGGTGATATTGTCGGGATTGACGTGGAGATTGCCCGGCAGGCATTTGGCAGACTGGGATATGAACCGGTGTTTCAATTTATTGACTGGGAAGACAAAGATGTTTATCTTGAGGATGCAACCATTGACTGCATCTGGAGCTGTTTTACTATGACAGGCAGAGAGGAGAAGTATCAGTGGGCAGGACCTTATATGAACAGCCGCCAGGTAGTGATGGTGCGAAAGGACAGCGATATTTATGAATTATCTGATCTTGCAGATAAAAGTACGGCTGCACAGGCAACAACCATCGGAGAAAAAATTTTTACTTATCCGGCAGATTATGGACTTCCGGAGGTGGAGCAGGTGACTGTTGTTTCTACTGCGGATGACTTGTATGCAATCCTGCGGAAAGGATATGTAAATGCCATTGCCGGTCATGAGGGTATACTTGGGAAATTGCTGAAGGATAGTGATGCGTATCGATTGTTAGAAGAAAGTCCGTTTATGTCAGAGCTTGGTGTAGCCTTTGAAAAGGGAACCCATCAGGAGCTTTCAGAGGAGCTGACAGAAGTCCTTGAGACCATGAAAACGGACGGAAGTATAGGACAGATCGCTGAAAAGTATGGTCTGGATGCAGAAAAGACCGTATGGGGAGGAGAAGAGGATGAAAAATAAACAATTGCTGAAAGGATTCAACGGCATTCTCCTCATGATACTGGTCATCACAGGCATAGTCCTGTTTTCGGTCTTCCAGTTAAGCGGCAAAAAGAATTTGCAGAATGTATTGAACGAATCCATTTCCTTTACGCAGCAGCGAGTAGACCGTTATAAAAATTATCGGGACAACGATCAGATCAAGAGTCTGGTGAGACTTCGGGACAAGGCAGAAGCATTAAGCTGGGCGATGGCAGGAGAAAGTGATTTTGACGAGCAGAGGCTGAAAGAATATGCTGACGATCAGAGAATCAGCGGCATACTGGTTCTGGATGAAAATCTTCAGACAGTGATGCAGGTTTCGGAGGATGGAACGACAGAGAATTTGTGGAAGGATATGATAGAGAATGCTTATGTGAAGGACATTCTTGAGCATCCTAATAAAACCTATATTACCCGTCTTACAACCGATGATGCAGCCTATGATTTTGCAGCTGTCTCCCGTCAGGATGCGAAGGGGCTTATCATTACCTATTTGCAGAGGTGTGAAGCCGGTGATGCAGCAGGTGACCTGAGTATGGAAACGCTGCTGGCAGACTTTCCGTTTGAAATGCAGGGTGTTGTCGTTATATGTGAAGATGACCTGGTTGTGGGAAGTAATCAGTCAGAATTGATTGGAAAAACAGTAGAAGAGTGTAAGGAGCTGTATCAGGGATCCTTCGAGTCGGACAAGGATGGTATCGTCAGGTTGAAATCGGGCAGTACCGTATGGTATGGAAGACGGGATGCTGCAGAAAATTATTCTGTTTATATGTTCTTTCCGGCATTCCAGATTTTCATGACGAGAAATATCGTCTGCATGGTCTATGTTCTGGTGGCAATCATGATCTTCATGGTTCAAATGCTGGGTAAAAATCGAACAGAAAAAGCTATGCTGTTAAAGGAGCAAAAGCGTCTTCGAATTATCAAGGCAATCGGACAGGCATATTTTTCTATCTATTTGGTGGATTTAAAGACACAAAAGCTGGAAGTTATTAAGAATAACGGGGAAGATATTCCTGAAAAAGAGGATCTTCATAAGCTGCAGCTGACCGAATATGCAGAACACTGTATTGATCAGAGCAGCCGTGCAGATTATCTGGAATTTATTGATATGACCACGGTAGTCACTCGGTTAAAGGAGAAGGAGTTGTTATCATTTACCTGTCAGAAGACGGACGGAAGCTTTATGCTGACTTTGATTGTGCCGCAGAGATATGACGAACATGGCAATATTGATGCGGTGCTGATTGTAAATCGAGATGTGACAGCTGAGAAAAAGCATGAGATGGAGCAGGATGAGGCTTTGAGAAATGCACTCGCCGTTGCAGAGCATGCAAGCAAAGCGAAATCCACATTCCTAAGCAGCATGTCCCATGATATCCGTACACCGATGAATGCCATCATTGGTTTTACCGCCCTGGCGCAGACACATATGGATGAGCCGGCACAGGTGCAGGACTATCTGGCTAAAATTTCCACATCAAGCACACATCTCTTGAGCCTTATTAATGATATTCTGGATATGAGCCGTATTGAGAGCGGAACGGTGAAGCTTGACGAGAAGCCGGTGCATATTCCGGATATTCTTCATGATCTGCGAGCAATGATACAGGGGCTTGTAAATTCAAAGAGTCTGAATCTCTATATTGATGCACAGGATGTTGTGAATGAAGATGTGATCGTGGATAAGCTGCGGCTTAATCAGATACTTTTGAATATTGTGAGCAATGCAATCAAGTTCACGGAGCCGGGCGGAGACATTATTGTACGTCTTATAGAAAAGCCTTGTGAGATGAAACAGTATACAACCTATGAATTATCTGTTAAGGATAATGGCATCGGTATGTCAAAGGATTTTATCGAGCATGTATTTGATACGTTTGCCAGAGAGCAAAGCTCCACGGTAAGCGGTATCCAGGGAACAGGGCTTGGTATGGCGATCACCAAAAATATCGTGGAAATGATGGGCGGTGAGATCACGGTAGAAAGCGAAGAAGGAAAGGGAACGGTATTTACAGTTACGCTGCACCTTCGTCTGGCAGATGAGCCGGTACAATTGGAGCCGATCCCTGCGCTTCTTGGTGCAAGGGCACTGGTGGTAGATGACGATCTGAACACCTGCAGAAGCGTCAGCAAAATGCTCCGGGATATCAAGATGCGGCCGGACTGGACAGCATCCGGTAAGGAAGCAATCGTTCGCGCACAGGATGCAGCAGAAATGAAGGATGAATATCAGGTTTATATCATCGACTATCTGATGCCGGATATGAATGGAATCGAGACGGTTCGCAGAATCAGAAAAGTCATCAGCGCAGATGTTCCGATCATCGTGCTGACAGCCTATGACTGGGCGGATTTTGAATATGAGGCAAGACAGGCTGGGGTTACTGCATTTGTATCGAAACCAATCTTCCTGTCTGAGCTTCGCAAGGTGCTGATGCAGCCGGTGAACAGTAAGGGAGTGGCAAATAAAGCTCAGAATGATGCCGATAAGAAGCAATACGATTACAGCGGCAAAAGAATCCTTCTTGTAGAGGATAATGAACTGAACCGTGAGATTGCTACAGCAATTCTGGAAGAAACCGGGATGACGATCGACAGTGTTGATGATGGAGATGTTGCTGTTGCAGCGATTAATGAGGCACCAGCGGATAAATATGACCTTGTTCTGATGGACATTCAGATGCCGAAAATGGATGGATATACAGCCACCAGAGAAATCAGAACACTGTCGGACAACCGGAAAGCCAATATTCCGATCGTTGCTATGACGGCTAATGCCTTTGAGGAAGATAAACAGAGGGCATATAAAGCAGGAATGAACGGACACATTATCAAGCCGATCAGTATTGAGGAGATTGCAAAGGCGCTGGATGAGATCTTTTGGGAAAAAGATGGCGCTATATGAATGATAGAATAGAGAATGCGTCGCAAAAGTTTTTTGGGGGGATAAGACGAATGAAATATAAGGCAATTGGGATTAAGACAGGAAAGATTCTTTGCATGATGCTGCTGGTCTTTCTTACAGGATGTGCAGGAACACAAGAGTCAGAAGTTGAAAAAGAACTTCCGGTGGTGACGATTGGGAGTGATTCGTATCCGCCCTTTAATTATCTGAACGAAGACGGTGTTCCGACTGGGATTGATGTGGAACTGGCAACAGAAGCTTTAAAACGGATGGGTTATCAGGCTGAATTTAAATATATTGAATGGGAAGATAAAAAGAATCTCGTAGAGGCCGGGGAGATTGACTGCATCATGGGCTGCTTTTCCATGGAAGGACGTCTGAATGATTATCGCTGGGCCGGTTCCTACATGGTGAGCAATCAGGTGGTTGCGGTCAAATCGGAAAGTGATATTCGTTCCCTTGCCGATCTTGCAGATAAACGGATTGCAGTCCAATCCACAACAAAACCGGAAGAGATTTTTATGAAACGGACGGATACGCGGATTCCAAAGCTATCCAATCTGGTCAGTCTGGAAAAAAGGGAACTGATGTATACCTTCCTCTCAAAAGACTATGTGGATGCGATCGCTGCCCATGAGACTTCCATCCTTCAGTACATGAAGGATTATGATGTGTCGTACCGGATCCTTGAGGAGCCGCTTATGACAGTGGGAATTGGTGTGGCCTTTGCAAAAGATGACGATCGCGGAATCTGTGAAGAGATGAAAGAAACATTGGAAGAAATGCGTCAGGACGGAATATCAGAAACGATCATCGGACGTTATCTGGAGAATCCGCAAAAGTACCTGGAGGTGGAAACTCTTGGATATTAAACAACAATTTATGGGAAAACGTTTCTGGCTGTTTGCAGCGCTGATAGCTCTTTTCGTGTTTATTCTGTCCGGCTTGTGGTTTTATCGGAGCTGCTTAAATAAAGCCGAGAGCAGTCTGATCAAAACGAGCAAATACATGAAAACCCAGTGCGCAGCTTATACTCATTATAATGCAGGAGCTGAGACGCAGGCACTTTTGCGTGCGGTAGAAAGTAACTGTGAGGTAGTCATGAAGCTGTATGACGACGAGATGAACGGTGAAGAAGTAAGCAGTGAATTGCTTGAATCCTATGCAGATCAGCTTTGGCTTCACGGAATTCTGATCCTTAATTCTGACGGCAGCATTCTTTGCAGTTATGCCAGGGATACCGGACTGGAGGAGAAGCTTTTAAAACAGCTCACCAAGGAAACAGTGCTCACCGGAAGCGGCTACGCAGAGAGAAACTACTGCCAGAGAATGTATTTTCAGAATGGCGACTACATTAATATGGCGGCAACGTCCGGAAAAGATGAAACGGACATGGTGATCAGCTACTATTATATTTCATCGGAAAGCGCTAAGGCATATTCGCTGACTTTGCAAAGCCTTATGGAAGGATACCAGACCTCCACAGATGGAACGATCATGGTGACGGATGAAGGAACGGTGATCGCATGCAATAATGCGGAACTGATCGGGGAGAGTACGACGGAGGATGCGGTTGTCCAGGCATTAAAGAAGAACCGTGACAGCCATCATATTTGCCATATCCCGGAAAAAAACAGCTACGGTGTCATGCTGAAACAGAGAGATTACTATATTTACGCCTATATTTCGGAGAAAACTGTCTTTTCTTCCCTCCCGAAAAATGTTCTGATCGTGATGGTGATTTATTTCTGCGTGGTCTTCACAATATGGTTGATGATGCAAAAATCCAGACTTGATTACCTGAAGCAGGAAAGGGAAAAGGAAGAGAAGTATAAGCTTGAACTGAAAGAACTGGCAAGGAAAGCCGATGCCGCAAATGTGGCTAAGACAGAGTTTCTTCAGAGGATGAGTCATGACATCCGTACGCCGATCAATGGAATCTGCGGAATGATCGAGGTGGCCGAGCATTATGCAGATAACCTGGATAAGCAGGCAGAATGCCGCAAAAAGATCCGGGATGCCTCCCATCTCTTGCTGGAACTTATCAATGAAGTGCTGGATATGGGAAAGCTGGAATCCGGAGAGGTAGTTTTGGAACAGCAGCCCTTTGATCTTCAGGACATTATGGACGAGGTGCTGGTTGTGATCGAAAAACTGGTTTTGGAGCAGGGACTGACCCTGATCCGGGAAGATTTTAAGGTTAATCATTGGAAACTGATCGGAAGCGCTAGACATGTGAAACGACTGCTTATGAATATCATGAGCAATGCTGTGAAGTACAATAAAGAAAATGGAACCATATCCATCCGGTGCCGGGAACTCCCTGCGAAGGAAGAAGGAACAGCATTACTGGAATTCATTTGTGAAGACACAGGGATCGGCATGAGTGAAGCATATCAGAAAAAGATCTTTGAACCTTTTACGCAGGAAAACACCGGGGCACAGTCGAAATACGGCGGAAGTGGACTTGGTATGCCGATCGCAAAAGACCTGGTGGAAAAAATGAACGGAACGCTTGACTTTGAAAGTGAAGAAGGAAAGGGTACGACATTTATTATCCGGATTCCGTTTGTGATCGATCAGAGTCAGGAAGAGAAAGAGAAGTTGAATGATTCCGCTGACAAGCCTTCTATTCAGGGATACCGGATACTGCTTACCGAGGATAATGAGCTGAATATGGAAATTGCGGAATTTGTACTGGAAAAGGAAGGTGCAGTGGTAGTCAAGGCATGGAACGGAAAGGAAGCAGTGGAGCTTTTTTCAAAATCTGAGATCGGCGAATACGATGCGATCCTTATGGATATGATGATGCCGGTGATGGATGGATACCAGGCAGCTAGGACAATCCGGGCGATGGAGAGACCTGATGCAAAGGAGGTCCCGATCATAGCCATGACAGCCAATGCATTTACCGAAGATCGGATCAAATCCAGGGAAGCCGGAATGAATGCTCATATCTCAAAACCTTTGGATTTGAATTTGGTAATAGAAACCTTACATAAAACGGTCAATTATGAACCGTATAATCGGAAAGGAGAGGCAGACGAATATGACAGTTAAAGAATGTTATGAAATGGCAGGTGCCGATTTCAATGATATAATGAACCGCCTGGGAAGCGAAGCTTTGGTGAAGCGGTTTGCTGTGAAGCTTTTACAGGATAAGAACTACGAGGAATTAAAGGATGCAATGGAAGCAAAGGATGCAGAACGTGCCTTCCGTGCGGCACATACTTTGAAGGGCATTTGTGCTAACCTTGGATTCAGGGAGCTTTTGCAGGCAAGCTCTGATCTGACCGAGAAGCTTCGTAGCGGAGAGCTTGAAGGAAGTAAACCGTTGTATGAAGCAGTGAGTGAACAGTACAAGAAAGTAATTGAGGCTGTAACACAGCTTGCGGCGGAATAAGTGAAAGTAATTCTTTCGGGGAATAGGTGGATGAATGAGAGACAAAGTACTGATAGTTGATGACGTTGAGATTAATCGAGTAATTCTTAGATCAATTCTGGAAAATGAGTATACCATTGTAGAGGCAGAAAACGGAAAACTGGCGCTGGACATTATAGAAGAGCAGAAGGACGAGCTTTCTGCAATTCTTTTGGATCTGGTGATGCCGGAAATGGATGGCAAGCAGGTTTTGGAGGAACTGAACAAGCGTAAGATTATAGGAATCATTCCGGTTTTGGTAATCAGTGGTGAGAATTCCTGCGAAATCGAGCAGGAATGCTTTGAGCTTGGTATCTCCGATTATATTGCCAAACCATTCAACAATGTTCTTGTGCAGAAACGTGTAAAGAACGTTGCAGGACTTTATGAATATAAATTGCAGTTGGAGGAAAAGGTAGAGGAGCAGACCGCAGTCTTGCGGAAGGCCAACCAGACTCTTAAGGTGCAGGCAGAAAAGCTGCAGCGGAATAATCAGCAAATTGTCGATTTGCTTGGTACGGTCGTTGAATTCCGTAACCTGGAAAGCGGCGAGCACATCATGCG